>URJC01000199.1 GCA_900548135.1 uncultured Odoribacter sp.
GTAGTCCCTGGTTCCGGAGATAAAATTACTGGTATTAAAATGTACGAATGGGGTGGAGGTAGTCGCTACCATGAAAATATCACTGAAGGGGGAAGAAGCGAAAAGGTATCCTGGCCCTCCCGGAACAGGATGATGGTGGTTTGTACTTATAATGAGATGACAAAAGAAGGTAAAGTGATTTGTGTACCGATTACGAATATCCTGGATGGGAAAATGGAACCCAATAGGGCATTTCATACTACTTTCCGGGGATTGGGAAAAGTTACAGGGGTTTATAAAAAAGTGAAATAGGCCATGAAAAGAATAATTTATTTGCTATTGATGAGTTGTCTGATATTGGTAGCTTGTCAGGATGATGATGATCAGGGAAATGTGGATTCCGGAAAGGTTGCCATGCGGATAAAACGGGTTGTCGGTGAGAATGCCATTTGGGGAAAATATGAGTTGATTTTCAATTATCGGGCAGACGGCCGATTGGATAACGCATGGTGCCTGGATCGTAATAAAGAGCACGTTATTCCTGATACTATCGGAAGTTTTACCGTGGATTATGATGTAAATTACCATGACTTTAGGGTAAATGATCATGTGTTGAATATTGATGATGATTCGGTCCGGAGATTGCAACAACAGTATCCGGATAGTTATGAGGACACTTTGCGGTATCGGAGGATTCCCCGGGCACGTTATACCACATTGTGGGAGGACGGACATTTTAAAATACAAAAGAACCGTCCGAGGATGACTACCGGAAGCGGGAATTTTTTCAACAATAATTATATCAATGTATCCTCCCAGACGCATATCCCGGAGTATAATGCCAATGGTCAATTGTTAGTGTCGCGTTGTTTTAATGATGTATATATGAATGGAGCGGCTAATTCCGAGTACACCCGCACCGTTACCAAATATGAATTTGTGTACAACGGCAAGGAAATAGTGTCCGGCGCATTGTATAAACCGGATTCGTTTAACGATGCCAGTTGGAGCAAATTGGAAGACTTTGCCATGAGTAACTATGCCGGTATTTTGGTTGGCGTGGATAATGAGGGGTATAAAATGCGGCGCGGTTCCAATAAGGTGGTGGTGGCTGAACCGGGTAAAAACACTACCTATACGTTGAATAGCCAGGGACTTGCCGTGAAGGTGGAAACAACGGATGGAGAGACGGCGACAATCGAGTATGAAAATGGTTACGGTAATTTTGCCGAACTGTATGCGACTCCGGTTGATCGTTGTTTGGGTAAAATTTGGGTTCAATAATGTGTAAAATGAATGATTATGAAAAATAGTTGGCTGTTAATTTGTAGTATGTTGCTGTTATTGTTTGTAGCGTGTTCGGACGATGACGATGATAATGTGATTCCGGAGTTACCGGATAGCGATATGGATATCAGTGTGCCGGAACGTCCTGCAGAATGGGTCCCCGGCATGCCTTTCGCTCCCTATCCCGGTATGCCGGCAGTGGATCCGGGCGAGAGAGTGTATATGATTATAGTGGATGCAGAGGAACATGGTCGAAAGATTATGGAGGTGCTGAACAACCGCGGATGGGCCTGGAATATCACTGAGGAAGACAGGAAAAACATAAAGCAATGTTTCTTCCCGACTCATTCGGATATAGACCTTTATTTGACGGAAACGTATGACTTTGATAATTCGGAACATTTGCCGTGTGATATTATCAGTGCCAGCATTTCTTCCGATAATTACGGAGTGGCAAAAAGGTCGCTTCAGGCCTATATGAATACGGATAATTACCCTGAGTTTCCTTTGATTATTACCAGTGCGGGAAATGGAACCAATAGTTTTACCCAGGAAGCCTGGGAGTTTGTCCGGGAGTATGGAACCCTGTTTTGGGATGAGGTTGTTAGAATCAAAGGATGGAAGCCGGATGATGCCGGTAATTTTACGCAAGAGCAATATGCCTGGTATAAGCCCGGGGATGTGTCGGCAGCTTATGCCATTCAGGATCCGGATAATCTTGGTCATGCAAAAGACTATATTGTAGTTGGAGCTGATAGTGGGGAGGGAAATAAACCTGGTCCGGTCTTAAAGGATCGTTGGATCTGTACCTATTATTCTTTTGATATTGATGACAAGCAGACGGACGGAACCAGTTTCAGTACTCCCTATGTGGCCAAGATAGCGGCAGAGATTAAACGCCGTGCTCCCCATTATACCAATGATGAGATTGCCCAACTGATTTTTTCTACAGCGGACGATTTGGGACAACCGGGTTGTGATGAGGTGTATGGTTGGGGGCGGATGAATCCGGCTAATATTTGGGCTGAACTTGCACGGAGGGGATATTGATGCAAACAAAATTACAAACCGAAACCAATGCATTGGATTATGAAAAGATTTATTTTTTATATATTGACCGTAATAGGGATTTGTGTCAGTACAGTAGCCTGTTCAGATGATAAGGACGAAGATACCGAACTGAGTCTTCCTCCCGAAGCGATCATGCTGGAGGTAAAGCAAGAAGAGCCGTTGGATTTTGCAGCCATAGGAGGATTAGATTCTGTTGTTGTCATGACTAATGCCAAAGTATGGACTGCTACGTGTGCGGAGACGTGGGTGAGGTGCAACACGGGTGACCAGCAGTTGTTTGTTTGGTGCCTGGAAAATCCTACACCCCAAGGTCGGGAAACCTTTATAGAGGTGGTTACCGGTAGCGGTGAATTTTTAAAGGCTGATACGGTGTATGTAAAGCAGTCGGGGCAGAGCGCTTGTTCGGTTGCCGTTACTCCCCAAACACTTTCATTCACTGTAGCGGAGGAGGAACAGGTGGCTTTGTGTACGTTCAAATTGATAGATGAAAAAAGTACTGTATCCATTATGCCACATCCGGAGTGGTTTACTTCGGAGTTGAAGGAGGTGAATAATGAACAGGGTACGGCAGAATTGGTTGTTCGGGTTTTGGAAAATGATTCACCCGATGAACGGACGTGCGAATTGGTGGTTGTGGCAGGATCCGGAGTGCGTCAGGCTAAAGATACGATTCTGATTGAACAGGCAGGTAAAGAAATACCGAGTAAAGTGGTTTTATCCCCGGACACTCTTTCTTTTGTTTCCAATGCCGGATCGTCTTCTGCCCAGTGTACTTTTGTGTTCGGAAAATGGGGGACTGAAGTGGTTATTTTGGACGGTTATGCAGCCTGGATCAAACCGGAGTTGAAGAATGTGGATACAGAAAAAGGTTCGGCAGAATTGGTGGTTGGTGTGGATGCCAATGAAACGTCAGAGCCTCGTTCGGATAAGGTGGTTGTGGCGATAAATAACGATGAGGGCGAGTTGAAAGCGAGCGATACGATTTGGATTTCTCAAAAAGAAAAGACTGTAGATGCTTCTGTTTCTGTTGTTCCGAAGACTCTTTCTTTTGCGGCTGTTGATGTACCGAAGCATGTACAGTGTACTTTTACGTTGAGTAAACCGGATGACGAGGTGGCTATTTTAGACGGGTATCCCGCGTGGATTAAGCCGGAATTGAAAAATGTGGATAGAGAGAAGGGTACGGCTCTGTTGGTTGTCGGTGTAGAAGAAAGTATCATATTAGAGACCAAGCATGGAGAATTGACTGTAACGGTGGGGACGGGCGATAAACAGGCTAAGGCTACTATTCAAATTGACCAGGAGGGTATCGGTGAAGCTGCAATTTCCTACACTTTGAATCCTTCGGTGTTCGAATCAACGGGCGGAACGTTGACCTTGAATGTCAATGTGACTCCGGCCCGGGCGTTTACCTGGCGTTTGGAAAATAACGATTCTGATTGGATGGCAGTGGATGCATCCCAACAGAACCAAAACATCTTGAAATTGAATGCGGGGAAAGGAATTGCAACCGAAAGAAAGGCGGTATTGATATTGGAGGCGTTGGGTGCATTGCCTGTGAAGGTAACTGTTTCCCAAAAACCTTATGAGGATCCTGTTCAGGGAGATGGCTATAAGTTAGGAGAAATCGTGAAAAATGCGGCCGGCAAGCCTGCCGGGATTTGTGTAAGGGAAAAGAAAGACGGTGTTCCCGGTCTGATTATGTCATTGAAAGAATTCAATACCAGAAAACTTGCTTCTGATAAGGGGCTACCCAGTGAGTATTTTGTTGACAAAGATGGAGAGGAAAATACGAAAAAGTGGTTGGAATTTTTTACTGCTGAAGAATGTCCGGATGTGTATGCGGCTTTGAATGAGATGAACTCAGATGGTGAAGAAGGTTGGTTCCTGCCTTCGGTCGACGACTGGTGGGATGTGATGGAGTACATGACAGGCGTAACCATAGACCGGACGAAATTATCCAGAACAGCATTTGCATCTGATTATGGAACCGAGGGGGAAGTGGATAAAACTCAGTTTGATACAGTGAACGCTTTGATTACAAAATATTATGGTGTGGGGGAAAGGGCAATAAGTTTAGGTTCATATTATGCCACTTCTGTAGTAGGTGCTGACAAATACGGAAACATGAAAATATATTGTTCTATGTTTTCATATAACGGTAAATGTGGTGCGAATTGGGCTAATACTCCAACCCAGGGATGCCAAATACGTTTGATGAAGAAATTCTGACCCTTTGGATAAAATTCCATTCTCAGACTTTTTTTAACAAGTTATGAGAATGGGATTTTTTTAATGAAGATATATAGATGACTTAAAAATGGACAAACAGATATATTTTATGAAAAAATGGTACTTTTTAGGGCTTTTCTTAGGGCTTTGTATGGGTATTCTTGCTTGCAGCGATGATAAAGAAGAGGAGTTGGTGACATGCCCGGAAAAGATTACTTTGTCTTTGGGAAAAAAAGGACCGTTGGCCTTTGAAGCTTCGGGGGGAAAGGATTCGATAACATTGTTTACTAACGCTTCTTCATGGACGGCGGTTACCGGGGATAAATGGGCCCGTCTGGAAAAGAGAGAGCATTCGATAGTTCTTCGGGTGACGGAGAATGACTGTTTGAAGAGTAGAAATACTTTTGTTGAGGTGACGGCAGGGAAGATGGAAAATAAAATGGTGGATACCGTGTGGGTAAAGCAGGTGGGACAGAAGGGATGCATGCTTGCCGTTGCTTCGCAAACGATTGAATTTGCAGCGGATGCAGCCCGGGCGAAAACAGCCAATGTCGTTTTTCTGCGGGGGAATGCGGCTGAAGATGAAGTGTCGGTTTTCAGTGAGGAGGATGTGCCGGAGTGGATTGAATGGGAATGGAAAAACGTTAATTTGGAAAGAGGAACAGCGGACTTGGTTATAAAACTGAAAGAAAATACCTCTATGGCCAAACGGGAATATGATCTGGTACTTGCTATTGGGGAGGGTGCCCGTCAGGACCGGGATACCATTCGGATTGTTCAGGCAGAGGCATTG
>URJC01000200.1 GCA_900548135.1 uncultured Odoribacter sp.
GTGTCTGGGTAACCGCTTTACCATCTCTTTTCCTATCCGGTAAACTGGAAACCAACGGGAACAAAGATGTCGGAAGTCATTCAGATTAACCTTGGTCTTTTGTGTATTTTCAATATGTTATGTTTTGGTTTTATGGTTGTTTGTCCGTGTGATAGGTCCTAATGAAGGTTATGCAGAGGTGGTTATAGTGGACGGGAAAGTAGTGGGTGCTTTAATAACTTTTATAATTTTATATTTTAACATTATTTTGACTGTTTTTAGTAAAAAAGACTTGTCATTTGAATAAAATCTTAAATAATAATGAAAAGATAAGGAATATGTTGTAATTTTGAAAGTCAAATTAGAGCAGTATGATTTTGCAGCTGGATCCTCAGAATTTAAACTTCTCATCGTTGATGATGTTCAGAAGAACAAGTTGTAGTTGTTGTAAAGGATTTTGGATGTGGGATTGAGAAGAGATCAGGAAAAACTGTTGAATGAAGCTGCTCATGTTACTGCATTGAGAGTGAACAGTGAGGAAAATTCCGGGGTAGGATTGTTGTTATGCCGGGATTTTGTCCGTAAAAACGGAGAAAATTATGGCTTATCAAAAGAAAATATAGGTTTGGTGTTTAGTTTTTCTTTACTTAAATTGAAATAAAATTTGTTAGTATAATGAATCATCTGGTAATTATGGCAGGTGGGGTGGGAAGCCGTTTTTGGCCGATGAGTACCCCTGATAAACCTAAACAATTTATTGATGTCCTGGGTACGGGACGGACGCTTTTGCAATTAACGGTAGATCGGTTTAAAGGAATTTGTCCGATAGAGCATGTTTGGGTGGTAACTTCTGTGAAATATAAGGATTTAGTGAAAGAACAGTTAGCAGGGATTCCTGATTCACATATTTTACTGGAACCTTGCATGAGGAATACGGCTCCTTGCATTGCTTATGTGACCTGGAAGATAAAAAAGTGTGATCCGGATGCTAATTTAGTGATTTCGCCAGCTGATCATATTGTTACGGATGTAGTTGAATTTAGACGTGTTATCCGTAAAGGATTGGAATTTGTGGATGGAAAAGACCATATTTTAACCTTAGGTATGTTGCCTACGCGTCCGGAAACAGGATATGGCTATATTAAGGTAAAAGATGAAAAATCAGATACGGAAAAATTACGCGGAGAGATTGTTGAAGTAGAAGGATTTAAAGAAAAACCTGATCTGAAAACTGCTGAATGTTATCTGAAGGAAGGTGGGTATTATTGGAATGCCGGTATTTTTGTATGGAATGTTAAAACCATAGAACAGGCGTTCCGGAAGAATCAGCCGGAAATGGCAGGACTGTTTGATTCATTAGACGGGGTGTTTTATACAGCAGGTGAGCAGGCTATTATTGATCAGAAATTTCCGGAATGTCAAAACATTTCCATAGATTATGCCGTTATGGAAAAAGCTAAGAATATATACGTATTCCCGGCGAGTTTCGGTTGGTCGGATCTGGGAACATGGGGATCATTATACGAACAATTGCCTAAAGATGAAGCCCGGAATGCTATTGTCGGAACAAATGTGAGGATGGTAGAAAGTGAGGGATGTGTGGTACATGTGCCGGAAGATAAGAGAATGGTGATACAGGGACTTAAGGATTTTATTGTAGCTGAAGAAAACGGAGTTTTGTTGATTTGCCGTAAGGCTGACGAACAAAGAATAAAAGAATTTTCTGCAAAATTGTAATATGAAAAGCTGTTTCTAACTTATTTCATGATTTTACGTTTTATATAATGACTTTTAAAATGTATCATCATGAAAATAGAAACTTTTACTTTACGTAGCAATGACACTGGGGGAATTGCTTCTTTAAGACAGGTCCATCCCGATTGTGGAGGACAGAATATTTCCCCTCAACTATCCTGGATTAATCCACCTGTGGGTACACGTGGTTTTGCGATTACCATGTATGATAAAGATGCTCCTACCGGGGGAGGTTTCTGGCATTGGCTGATGTTTAATATTCCTGCTAACGTGTACGAATTGCCTGCTGATGCCGGTAATAGTTTCCGGCATTTAGCACCTTCCGGATCGGTTCAGAGTTTGAATGATTATGGAATGTATGGATACGGGGGACCTAATCCGCCTCATGGGCATGGTTGGCATAATTATTTGGTGACATTGTATGCGTTGGATACAGATTCGCTTGAATTACCTAGAGATACACCTCCTGCACAAGTAGGATTCCACCTTTGGAAACACATGCTGGCCAAAGCTTCTATCGTATTCTACTATCGGAATTGAACCAAAAGAACGTTAAAAATTGCGGTATGATGACGAATCCGGACGGATAAATTCCGGATCGCCTTTTTAGGTAATAAATTATATCGCAATTTTTGTCTGTTGTGTTAACTTTTGTTTTCTTTGCATCAGATAAAATAGTGTTTGCCTACGGCTGAAAATCAGCCAAACATAGCATTAAGCTGTAATATCTTGGAAATAGAAAACAAATTTAGCGATGATAAACGTAATCAATATTCATAATTCTGTATTAAATACTTTCCTTGCAGAAATTCGGAATAAAGATGTACAAGGTGACCGGATGCGCTTCCGGCGTAATTTAGAACGTGTGGGTGAAGTGATGGCTTATGAAATCAGCAAAACCTTTCCTTATGCTCCTCAAACTATACAAACTCCGATCAATCCGGTGACGGTGATGCTGGCAGAGCAGGATGTAGTGATCGCCACAGTTTTAAGGGCTGGTTTGCCGTTCCATCAAGGATTTCTCAATTATTTTGATCATGCGGGTAATGCATTTGTTTCTGCCCGTAGGGCCTATAGCCGTGTGGATGGACAGATAGAAATCCGTTTTGATTCTATTTATACCCCCGACCTGACTGGTAAACAATTATTGCTGGTAGATCCGATGTTAGCTACCGGATCTTCTTTAGTAATCACTTACCGGGAATTACTCAGGCAAGGAAGTCTTCCTGTTCATACTCACATTGCTTCTGTAATTGCCAGTCGGCAAGGCGTGGATTATGTTGAAAAAGAATTGGCCGGGGAGCCCTTGACATTATGGACCGCCGCATTGGATGAGAGATTGAATGAGAAATGTTATATTGATCCAGGATTAGGAGATGCCGGTGATCTGGCTTTTGGAGTGAAAAAATAAGCCTTTGGAATTTTTATTTTCTATTTCTTATATTTTGTTGTATATTTGCCACTTATGGAAATGAATAGGTATTTGATAGCTGCATTGTATGTTATGGCCGGTTGTGCTGTAACGATTCCTTTAAAGACACAAGCCAACGGCGAACCTTTAAGGGGAGAAAGATGCAGGCTGGTCATAACTAATACAGTTAAAGTCATTTCCGTATATCTTGATGAAGAAACTCGGGATGATGATTTTTGTGGTTTATCTCCTGAAAATGTTCCCTTTTTCAGATCTGATTCTGGGAAACTTGACCTGAAGTTTCATCAGACAGTCCGGATCAATGCCGGACCATTGTGTCATACTTTTCATAAAATCAGGGCACCTGAAACTAGAAATTAACTGCCGCACTAATATCATGAATATAAAGTTTTCGTTGCGGGAAGGAAGTATTGGTGAATATATTTCAGGTGAATAATTTTCAGTGTAGAATATTTAATTTTCAAGTTTATAATGAGTTTTAACGACATTTTGAAGAAACTGTTCGGAAATAAATCCGACCGGGATATGAAAGAATTGCTGCCAGTGGTAGCAAAAGTGAATGCTGAGTGGGTGAAAGTAAAAGAGCTTAGTCACGATGAATTACGTGCTGTAACTGATGATATGAAAAAGCAGGTCCGTGATTATATCAGTAGTGAGGAAGATGAGATTGCAGCATTGAAACGAAAAGTGGAAGAAGAAAAGCCTTCGATTGAAGAACGGGAAGAAATTTATGACCGTATCGATAAACTGGAAGAAGAAATCGATAAAAAGGTGGAGGAGGTTTTGACAGAGTTGATGCCTAAGGCTTTTGCCGTCATGAAAGAGACTGCCCGCCGTTTTAAAGAAAATGCAGAGATTGAGGTAACTGCGACTCCGTTTGACCGGGATTTGGCAGTTAGTCACGATTTTGTTGAGATAGAGGGAGAGAAAGCGATTTATTTTAATACCTGGCTTGCCGGAGGAAATGAAGTGACCTGGGATATGGTTCATTACGATGTTCAGTTGATCGGTGGGGCTGTTTTGCATCAGGGAAAGATTGCTGAAATGGCTACCGGTGAAGGTAAGACGTTGGTAGCTACATTACCGGTGTTCTTGAATGCTCTGGCGGGGCGTGGGGTCCATATGGTAACTGTCAATGATTACCTGGCTAAACGTGATGCCGAGTGGATGGGGCCCTTATATATGTTCCACGGGCTTTCAGTAGATTGCATCGATAAGCATCAGCCTAATTCTCCGGAAAGACGAAAAGCCTATATGGCAGATATCACTTTTGGTACAAATAATGAATTTGGTTTTGATTACCTGAGGGATAATATGGCCATCAATCCGGAAGATTTGGTGCAACGGAAGCATAATTTTGCCATTGTCGATGAGGTAGATTCTGTGTTGATTGATGATGCCCGTACACCGTTGATTATTTCCGGGCCTGTACCTAAGGGGGATGATCAGATGTTTGATGAATATAAACCCCGCGTGGAACGCTTGGTGAAGATGCAGCAGGAGCTGGTCATGAAAGTATTTAAAGAGGCCAAGGATCTGTTGGCTAGTGATGATGCTAAAAAACGGAAAGAAGGCGGTGTATTATTATTGAGGGCCCATAAAGGTTTGCCTAAGTATAAGCCATTAATTAAATTTTTAAGTGAAGAAGGGAATAAGTCGATTCTGATTAAGACAGAGAATGAGTATATGCAGGAAAATAACCGGAGGATGCCGGAGATTACTGATCCTTTGTTTTTTGTGATTGATGAGAAGTTGAATTCTATAGATTTGACCGACAAAGGACATGATACATTGACTGCTGCCGGTGAAGATCCGAAGTTTTTTATTTTGCCTGATATCGGTTCAGAAATTGCTGAAATTGAAAAGACAGTGACAGATGATAAAGAAAAACTGGCTAAGAAAGATGAACTGATACAGCACTATGCAGTAAAATCAGAACGTGTACATACCGTTAATCAGTTATTGAAGGCTTATACTTTATTTGAAAAAGATGTAGAGTATGTGGTGTTGGATAATAAAGTGAAGATCGTAGATGAGCAGACGGGACGTATCATGGAAGGCCGTCGTTATTCTGATGGTTTGCATCAGGCTATTGAAGCGAAAGAGGGGGTAAAAGTGGAAGCTGCTACTCAGACTTTTGCAACCATTACCTTGCAGAATTATTTCCGTATGTATCATAAACT
>URJC01000201.1 GCA_900548135.1 uncultured Odoribacter sp.
TAATTTATCTGCAATAATCAGATCCCGTTTTCCGGTCAAAGCCGGAAGGATGCCAATGTTCGCATGGTAACCCGAATTAAATACCAAAGCAGCCTCTTTGTCATATAAATCAGCCAGGTCATCTTCCAACATTTTATAATACTGATGATTTCCCGATAATAAACGGGACGAAGCAGCACTATAACCTAAAGCCATAACATCTGTCTCAGATCTGAATTCTTCAATCAGACGCGGATTCGTTGACAACCCCAGATAATCATTAGAAGACAAATTCAGCATTTCCCGTCCATGAGCATGGATAAGAAAACCATTGTGTTCTACATCACGCAGGGTTCGGTAATTCCCGGCTTCTTTAATAGTTTCCAGTTTTTTCAGATAACGCTCTTTACCCATAAATTTCTATATCCCTTTTACAATTTTCAACAAACTATTAGTTAAACGGCTCAATTCCTCTGATTGAATGATATAGGGGGGCATAATATATACCAGTTTACCAAATGGGCGGACCCAAATTCCTTCTTCCACAAATTTAGCCTGCAAAACAGCCATATCAACCGGTTTTTTCATCTCAATCACTCCGATAGCTCCTAAAACACGAACATCAGCCACTTGTTCAAAATTTTCAGCAGGTTTTAATTCCTCCTTTAATTGCTGTTCTATTGTTCCGATCATCTTTTTCAGGTCGTAACTCATTAACAAGTCAACGGAAGCAGCTGCAACAGCACAAGCCAAAGGATTGCCCATGAAAGTAGGTCCATGCATAAACACAAAAGGTTCCCGGGAACAAATCATGGTTGCGACTGCTTCTGTTGCCATAGTTGCTGCAAAACTCATGTAACCGCCTGTAATTGCTTTACCAATACACATAATGTCCGGACTTATTCCGGCATGTTCTACTGCCCATAGCTTACCAGTACGCCCGAATCCGGTGGCAATCTCATCACAAATTAATAAAACCTCATATTGCTTACACAGTTGTGCAACCTGACGCAGGTAATCTGCTGAATAGAACCACATACCACCGGCTCCCTGTACTATAGGTTCCAGGATAACTGCAGCTATTTCCGCATGATGTTGTTCGATGCAGGTTTTAAATTCCCGGATATCTGCTTCCTTACATACTTCCCCAAACCGACATTCCGGACGATGAATAAAATATTGAACCGGCAAATTCCCATGGAAGATTCCATGCATTCCTGTCACCGGATCACATACCGACATGGCATTCCAGGTATCTCCATGATAACCTTTAGTAATCGTCAAAAAATGTTTTTTATTTTCCTGACCGGCAGCATACCAATATTGTAAGGCCATTTTCATGGCCACTTCAACAGATACGGAACCCGAATCACTGAAAAATATTTTATCTAATCCTGCCGGAGCTACGGACAGTATTTTTTTTGCCAATTCTACAGCTGGCCGGTGAGTAAATCCACCGAACATCACATGTGACATCTCCTGGATTTGCTTTTCAATCGCAGCATTCAAAACAGGATGATTATATCCATGTATCTCACACCACCAGGAAGACATACCATCTATCAGTTTTCTGCCGTCTTCCAATTCTATATACACTCCCTTTGCCTTTTTTACCGGATATACAGGAAGCGGATCCAGTGTCGAAGTATAAGGATGCCAAATATGGTCATGATCATATTGAAGTAATGTTTTCGTATCCATATTAGTTCATTTAATTTTAATGCTGTCAATTCTTTAAATTGTAAATCCTAATTCTCTTATCTTTTTAAAATCTTCTTTTACTTTTGATCCGACAGTTGTCAGTAAATCACCTACAATAGCTGCATTAATACCGGCTCGTATGGCTTCTGTTTCGATATGTGCAATCAGCATTCTCCCTCCGGCAAAACGCAGATAAGCCTTGGGATGTATGAAACGAAAAACTGCAATAGTGGTCAGCACTTCTTCATCGCTCAAAGGCGACATATCTTCCAAAGGAGTTCCCGGAATAGGGTTCAGAATATTCACAGGAATAGAGCAAATACCCAAATTCCGCAAAGTCATGGCCAGATCAATCCGGTCTTCCATGGTTTCTCCCATACCGATTATCCCGCCGGAACAAACTTCCATACCCACTTCCTGAGCGGCCCGGATGGTCGCCAGTTTTTCAGTTATCGTATGGGTTGAACATAAGGCAGAAAAATAACGGGGGGAAGTTTCCAGATTACAATGATACCGGTTAATACCGGCTTCCATCAGTTTTTGTAATTGTTCTTTCTTTAATAACCCCATAGAAGCACACAAATGCAAATCAGAACGGGCTTTTATTTTTCTGGCATACCCGCACAAACAATCAATATGACGGTCAGATAAAGCTCGTCCGCTGGTAACAAAAGAGAACTTATCCACTCCATATTCATCGTTCAATTGAGCCATTTGCAAACAAATATCTTCATCTACTAACTCATATTCTTCTACCTGAGTTTTAAAAAATGCCGATTGAGCACACCATTTACAGTTTTCAGAACACCGTCCGGAACGGGCATTTATTATTGAACAAGTATCAAAATGCCGTCCAGCCATTTTATCCCGGATTTCTCCGGCAGTCTCATAAAGTGCCTGCTTATTCTCCTGCCTGCATAGCAACAAAGCTTCTTCGCGGGTAATTTCATCTCCATGCAATACCTTTTCTTTCAGAATATTTATCATATTGTTTCAGATAAAAAAAGGACATATTGTCCTTAACAATATATCCTTCCAAATTATAAAAATAGGATTTGCGTCCGGACACACCTCTCCCTCCACTCTCCATCTGATCCATTTATTCACTTTCAATTCCATAAAAGAAACTATCACTTTGGTCACTTGATCCATATTGACAAGCAAGCCTTTGATTGAGGATTTTAACATGACAGTGACATACATGTGAAGAGCCAGGCGCGAAATCCGTATTTCCTGTCCCAGACTGGCAAATATAGCATATCCTTTTTTACTCCAACTGGAGAAATACAGATAAATCCGGTCTATAACTTCATTCCTTTTCATGGTTCTGATTTGGAGCAGCCAAAATACAAAATAAATAACGAAAACAATATGAAAAAACGAAAATCATTTACATTCTCTTCTCTTCCATTTATTGAAAAGTTTAAGCCGATTCTTAAAGTAACAAAAAATCATTACCTGTAATCGTTATTTCAAATTTTGAAATTTGTTCCAGAATTTATCCTAACTTTGCTAAAATTTTCATTTATTCTACCGGTATGAAACAAACTATTTTCAGCTTCTACATTCTGTTGTTTTTTGGAGTGACAGTACAAGCCCAGACGTATGACCTCCGAAAATATGGGTTAAAAGCCAATACACGTGAAAATTCGTCGCTTTTATTATCTGCCGCTATAAAAAAAATTGTAGCAGAACATCAATCTGATACTCCCATTGTGCTTCGTTTTCCCAAAGGGACCTATCATTTTTATCCCACAACAGAATTAGAGAGGGAATACTATATTTCCAATCATGACCAGAATAACCCTAAGAGTGTTGGAATTGTCTTGGAGAAACTAAAAAATATCGAAGTTGACGGAAACGGTTCTGATTTCATTTTCCATGGCCGGATGCTTCCCTTGAGTATCGCTTATTGTGAAAACTGTACTTTCAAAAACTTTTCAGTCGATTTTGAAAATCCTCACATTACTCAAATGAAAGTTGTCAAAAACGATCCCGAAGCTTCCCAAATCACTTTTGAAGTAGCTCCCTGGGTACAATATAAAGTGGAGAACGGAACATTTATCGCTTATGGTGAAGGCTGGCAACATACCCCCCAGGCATGTATCGCTTTTGACGGGACAACCCGGCATTTGGTATACAATACCAGTGACCTGGGAGTTTATTTTAAACAAGTGGAAGAAATAGCCCCAAACCGAATTATAGCCCACAACTGGAAGCAACCGAAATTATTGCCCGGAACAGTCATAGCCGGGAGGACCTGGCACCGCCCTACTCCGGGAATTTTTATCCATTATTCCAAAAACACCCGTTTTAATAATGTACAAGTGCATTATGCGGAAGGGATGGGCTTGTTGGCACAGTTATGTGAAAATGTTGTTTTAGATCATTTTAGTGTATGCCTGAAAGGGAAAAATGATCCCCGTTATTTCACTACACAGGCAGATGCAACTCATTTTTCAGGATGTAAAGGGAAAATAACCTCCGTTAATGGACTGTATGAAGGAATGATGGATGATGCAATCAACGTTCACGGTACGTATTTAAAAGTGACAGCACGCCTTGATGATTATACCTTGCTTGCTACCTATGCACATTCCCAGAGCTGGGGATTTGAGTGGGGTAATCCAGGGGATACTGTACAATTTATTTTATCTTCAACAATGGAAGTGACCGGAGAAAAAAATACCTTATCTTCCATTACTCCGGTAGACCGGAAAACTGCTAAAGGCACCAAATTATTCCGGCTTCGTTTTGACCAGCCTATCCCGGAAACAGTTACCCCCGACAAAAAACCTGGTATAGAAAACCTGAGCTGGACTCCGGAAGTTGTATTTTCCGGCAACACCATCCGCAACAATCGCGCCCGTGGCAGCTTATTCAGTACGCCCCGAAAGACATTAGTCGCAAATAATCTTTTTGATCATACTTCCGGGACAGCTATTTTACTCTGCGGAGATTGTAACGGCTGGTATGAAACCGGGGCCTGCAGGGATGTCATTATCCGTAATAACCGTTTTATAAATTCACTGACAAATATGTTTCAGTTTACCAATGCCATTATCTCTATCTATCCGGAAATCCCTGATCTGACAAATCAACATCTGTATTTTCACGGAGGTCCGGATGTTCCCGGTATCCGGATTGAAAATAATGAATTTGAAACATTTGATGTTCCCATTCTATATGCCAAATCAACCAACGGACTAATTTTTAAACATAATACAATTAAACACAATCATGATTTTCCAGCCTTCCACTGGAATAAATCTCCATTCTTTTTTGAAAAAGCCGCTAATATTATAATTCAAAATAATACTTTTGATACCTCATTTGATGCAGAACGGGACATCCGCCTTCATCTGACTCCTAAAACTGAAATACAGATAAGATAAATTTTTAGATTTATAATGATTTATATCTAGTTGACTATAAATCATTAAGTTTAGCAAAATAGAAACCTAGTATGAAAAAAGCAATTGTATTATTATCAGGGGGCCTGGATTCTACAACAGCTTTATATCTGGCTAAAAGCGAAGGATTTGATGAAATATATGCAATCACTTTCCTATATGGTCAAAAACACGATAAAGAGCTGAAAAGTGCAATAGCTGTTGCAAAAGCCGCAGCAGTAAAAGAACATAAAGTTGTCAATTTGCTAC
>URJC01000202.1 GCA_900548135.1 uncultured Odoribacter sp.
ACCTCCAACGCCCTGTCGCGGGCTGATTCCCAGTCCTGCATATACAAGTGCACCCGGCTTAGCAGAAGCAATGCGGCTTCCCTGGATGCCCGGTAGACGGATTGCGGCCGGGACCCCTTTTCAAAGCAGGCGACGGCATCCTCCAAATCCGAAACAATCTGCTCATACACCCTTTGCACCGTCGCACGTTCGAACTGTGTGTTTTTATCCGGATCATGTTCTACGTATTCCGTTAATTTCAACGGGACTCCCAACTTGCCGGCCGCCGTTGAAGGCGCATAAGCATCCCCGTAAATATTCACCAGAAAGAAATAAAACTGGGCACGTAAAAAATAAGCTTCGCCCTGCACTCTCCAGGCATCTGCTTCGTCCTGCTCATTTGCCTTATCCATATCCCGGATCTCTGACAAAATGATATTGGCAATATTAATCCGGGAATACAACGTATTCCACAACCCGGCATCCGAAGCTAAAGCCGTCTTTTGATAATTGCGCCCAACTTCCCATTGCCAGGCAAAATAACCATAGTACGTGTTTTTCAATAAATCCACATTATTGGCAGAAGCTCTGTCAGCAATGATACTGTTTACATCATCGTCCAGCAAATGTATCCAATAACAGGGATCCCCGTACGCCAGATAATCCGGACTGTTATAACGCAAATAACCGCTTCCCAGTAAAAGTTCATCCACGTCCTGCACGCTTTTGGCAATAACAAGGTCTTGTGAATAATCCTCCAAATAGTTACATCCCGCAATGGACAAACAAAACAATATATATATAATTCTTTTCATGGAAAAAAGTTTTAGAAAGTGACACTAAACTGGAATGAATAAGAAGGGCGCACAGACATGCTGATCGCGTCAAACCCTTGCTGAGAAGGATGTTGTCCTTTCAATTCCCGGGCGGATACCGTAAACAGATTCAATGCACTCAAACTTACCGAAGCATTGGAAAAAGGCGTTCTTTCCAACCATCCCGGCTCAAAATTATAACGCAGGGAAAGGGAGGAACAACGCAGATAATTCCCGCTCACCACCCGCAAATCCGAATTGTCATACATGTTCCATACCGTTGAGGCAAATTGCGGTATGTGGTCACTCCCATCCGATTGGACCGAATAATGCTGAATATATTGGGTGTAATCCGGATGTGAAGGACTCAGAATCGAAGGAATATTCGTTTTCGTCTCATCTCCGGACACCTGCCAGCGGTCTAAAAATTCTTTCCTGACATTGTTTTCTGCACTTACCCCTCCCATAATCGGCTCATAAATAGACAACAAACGAACTTTTGAGCCCAGACTGTAAGCGAAACTGCCGGATAAAGTCAAACCTTTCCATCTTACACTGGTAGAAAAACTACCCGAAAATTTCGGCGTACGCGAACCACTCTTATCCATCGCCATGCGGACAACCGTTTCCAAATCCTTATATTCCAGCAAATGCCGGCGGTCAGAATAATCATCAAACATAGGCACTCCGTTTTTGGGATCCAGACCGATAAATTTATAGGAATAAAAGGTTTCTATCGGTTCTCCGTCGACTAATGCCGTTCCGTTCAGATAATCAGCATAAGTATACGTATCCATGGCACCGGAACGAACCTCATTGATATTCCCCGACCAGTTTACAGACAAATTCCAGGTCCAGTCTTTTGTCCGTACCGGATAACCGGTAATAAACGCAGAATACCCCTGATTCGTCAAAGAACCGCCATTCATGACATAACTGCTGACCCCATTCACCGTTGACACGTTTACGGTAGTAAAACAATCCTCCGTTTTCTTGTCATAATAGGACAATCCCAGGGTTAAGCGGTCGTTGAACAACCCGAAATCCAGCCCCAGATCCCAACTGCGGGTTTGTTCCCATTGCAAATTCGGATTAGGATAACGCTCTACAGTAGAAAGATTCTCATTATAAACCGGATCCGTTGTCCCCTGTCGGATGATCAGATTAGGACTTTGGTCTTCCTGCATATTTCCCTGCAAACCGTATGAAGCACGCAAAGCAAAATTGCTCACCCACTTTACATTCCGTAATAAATTCTCTTTTGCATTCCACATACCGGATACAGACCAAATCGGCAACAATTTTTCATTTGCCCGGCTTCCGAAAGCATTCGAAGCATCCGTACGCGCATTGGCATTCAGCGTGAAATGTTGCTTATAGCTATACCCCAAAGTCACATATCCGGACAACTCGTGATTAATGCTATGGGTACGTTTTTTATGATTTACATTCAGCCATTTATCCCTGTAGTCCGGGAAATCATTCAAATCAATACCGGAAACGATCTGCATGCCGCGGTCTTTCAAATACCCGAAAATCTGGTCGGAATTCTGCTTCGTCACATTACCGTTCATCTCGAAACCGCCCATAGCAGAAAACATGTGCTGGGAATCTTCTCCAAAAAGCAAACGATAATCCAACTGGGTCCGCAGGGTGTAACTCTCCGTCATGGTCTGTGTCGTGTTCAGAATTCCTCCGTAAGGCAGCAAACAATGCCCGTCGGCCGTCTTTGGGGCAGCCTCTTCATACTCCGCGTTTTTATACCGGGCTACGTAATGGGTTTTCTCGCCCCACCAGTTCTCCTGCAAAGTGTTGCTCCGGGAATAACTTCCTGCCAGCGTCAAATCCAAACCTTTCACAATGGAAGTATAACGCCCGTCGATAGAGGCACCCACCGTATTACCGTCATACTCGTTGGAACTGTTTTCTATTTCATTCAGGATATTATAACGGAACATGGCGATAGATTGATTTGTACCTCCATAACCGATCTTGTCATAAAAATAATAACTTCCATCCTCATTAAATGCCGGCAAAGCCCGGGTGGTATTATAGGCATAGTTCATGGCATCAATATTGTCCTGCAAATGGTTTTTTTTCTGGATATTTGCATTCAATGCAAAACGCACCTGCAAATTCTTCATGAAATTGATATCCAGATTTGCCATCGAAGTCATTCTGTCCGTCTTAGTCGTCTTGGTCACCCCATCTTCATGGTTATACCCCAACGACACATAATAACGGATATCCTCCGAACCACCTGAAACACTCAGCGTATGGTCATGTGAATAAGTATCCCGGGTCAATACATCAAACCAATCCGTATTCACCTGCTCGTACCAGGTCACTTCATCCTGAAACTCCTCCCAGCTTGTTTTTCCTGTCTGATGGCGGTATAAAGCTCCTTCATACCCCACCATCGGCATATTCTCCGCAAACTTGTAATGCTGGTCCGCCAATTCCTTACCAAACCTGACCCGTTCCTGGGAATTCATCAAATCCACCGCTTTGTCCGTATAACGGGGACGGCGCGTCAATTTAGAAGTATGGTTATAACTGAAACGGGCAGGTCCTACCGAACCACGTTTCGTGGTCACTATAATCACACCGTTGGCGGCACGTGTACCATACAATGCCGTAGCCGCTGCATCTTTCAACACGTCGATGCGCTCGATATCCTGGGGATTGATTCCCGATAATATTGATATAATCCGGATTGTTCAAATCCTCATTACTCACATTCACCGGGTCACGCAAAATAAAACCGTCCAATACCCACAGTGGTTCCCGGTTTCCAATCAATGAAGAAGTACCACGGACACGGATACGCGGTGTTGCACCAACCTCCCCCGAATTAAGCGTAAGTTGCAATTCCGGGATGCGGCCTTCCAACGCCTGGTCGATACTTGTCATACCAGGCACTAATACATCCGCAGCATTCACAGAAGAAATGGCACTCGTCCGTCTCCTCGGATCTATCCGCTGGTAACCGGTGTAAATCACATTCACCTGATCCAGCGCATAAGTATCCTCCTCCATCACGACACTCAATAACTCCTGCCCCTTCCAGACAAGCGTTTGTGACTTCATGCCGACAAAAGAAAAGGCCAACTTCACCTCATCACGCCCGGCCGGCTTCACCAGGGAAAACTCCCCCTTCGCATTGGTGGTCACCCCTACCGTCGTACCGGCAACCATCACCGTTACGCCAGGAAGAGGAGCCCCGTCTCCATCTTTCACCACACCCTTTATCACCACTTTACCCTCCTGCTGTTCGTCTGCACGCTTCTCCAACGGCCTGATAACAATCACATCATTCACAACCGAGAAACTCAACCCCTTCCCGGGAAGATATTTATTCAAAACCTCCTCTACTGTCCAATCTTGTACGGAAACAGAAATCCTTCCATTACGCGTCACTTCATCTACATTGTACAAAAAATTCACACCTGTCTGACGCTTCAATTCCTTAATCAGAGTCACTACCGAAACATCTTCCAATTCCACTGAAATTTTCTGTAACTGGGCTTCCGCCTTCAGCACGGCAGGCAAGGCAAATAAAAGCCCCAACATAACAATCAACTTCGTTTTCATCATAAATTTATATAAAGGTTCCACAATTTACTTCCGGTATCCGACAAACACCGCGACTTTGTTCACTTCAAAAGCCACATTCGTCGTCATTTCCAGCATCCGCAAATGCACCCCAATATTGTCATAACGCTTCAGGTCACCCGTAAACAAGGTATGGCGCAAAGCATCGTCATCAAAAAATACATCAACATCATACCACCTCGACAAAGTTTCCATGATATCCTCCAGCCGCACTTCTTCAAACCTGAACAATCCCTCTTTCCAGGCAGTGTACAAAGTGACATCCGTCTCCTTCACGGCAATACTTCTGTCCTCCCGGTCATACACCGCCATCTGTCCCGGGACAATCCGGCATACCTTTCCGCTCCCCGGTTCCCGCACGCCGACACTTCCCTCCACCAATACAGTCCGTACCTCTCCCTCGTAAAACGTAGTCACGTCAAACGATGTCCCGTACACCTCCACTTCCATATCCCCCACCTCCACCACAAAAGCACGGGCACTGTCCGCCGCCACCTCAAAATAGGCCTCCCCGTCCAATTCCACCCGCCGTTCCCCTTCACCGAACACCACCGGATACTTCAATGAGGTTACCGCATTCAAAAAAACCCGGGTTCCGTCCGACAACACCAATTGGTATTCCCCGCCCCGCTCGGTAGCCAGCATATTATATTCCACCGTTTCCGCATTCTCCTGAACAGCCCTCACAGTCTGATAAGACAGCACCCCCTCCTTTTGTTCCACCTCCATGGCTTCCAGGCGCTTTTCCATCGGTTGTCCTTCCTGCAAACACACCTGCTCCCCCCCGGCCAAAGTCAGCACAGCCCTGGATGTTCCCGGAACAATCTCCTGTCCGGTATCCCTATGCACCTCCATTCCCATCCACTGCCACACCGCCACTACCCCCAAAGGCAATAGCAGCACGGCAGCACACCGTACCAGCCATCTCAAC
>URJC01000203.1 GCA_900548135.1 uncultured Odoribacter sp.
AGGTACTGATCTTTGGAATGTGTTTTTTTTTGTTGATCAGAATGAATCCGATAATGATCAAAGCAAGGGCTATTGGGTCGTGCCAGGAAAATTTTTGCAGCCCCATTGAGATGGAAACAGCAGCTCCGGCCACAGGTAATAAATATTTATAAATGCTTTCAATAAAAGGAGTGATATAGTTTAAGGCATATACACTGAGAAAGTAGCCGATCAGGGTTGCAAACACCAGGATATATCCCAGTTCCAGCCATATCCGGGTAGGGGGATGTCCGTAGAATAACGGAGCATGAATCAGTTGCTTCATTCCAAAGGGGAGAGCTAGCAGCATAGCGGCAAGACTCATCCATTTCATAACGGTTACCGGATCAAATTTCTCTGTATAAGGTTTTATCAGAATTAAAAAAAAGGAATAAGATACGGAAGATAGAAAAACGAGAATATCTCCCCCGAAAGCATCTTTTACTACTCCGGTATGCGGCATTAGCGAAGCGTATAGAGCTCCTCCCAAACCGAGAATGATTCCCAGGGCTTTGTATTTGGTGAAGTTTGCATGCAAGAAGATGATGGACAAGGCGATGACTATGATTGGCTGGACCGTCCGGATTACAAATGCATCTATAGGACCGGTTAAAGCCAGACCATTGATATATAATAGCAGATTACCTCCCATTCCTAAAAGTCCTCCTAATAGCATCATTAGGATGTCTTTACAGGTAGGTTTGGGGGTTGTTTTAGATGGACGGATAAATGAACCGATGATCCAGAAAGCGAGGGCACTGGCTAAACACCGGAACAATACCAGTCCGTTGGCTTGTATCCACTCCGGGATAATGACTTTCATAAAGTTGGTGTTGAAACTGTAAATGAAAGTAGTTGCTAAAATCATCAGGTGGCCTGGGTATGCCCGGGAATATGCCATAGTGTTGTGTTTTGGGTACTAAAATACTCAGTTGTTTTGACGTTTTTATAAACGTGGGAAACTTTACTTTGTTTCATACCGTTAAATAAGAATGAATGACCTGGAACTTTTAATTATTACTTTATGAAAACGATATTAGACAGGGCGAATACGAGAGGACATGCAGATTATGGATGGTTGAATACCTGGCATACTTTTAGTTTTGCAGATTATTATAATCCGTCCCGGATTCATTTCGGGGCTTTGAGGGTGTTAAATGATGATACAGTCGGACCCGGCATGGGATTTGACACACATCCTCACAAAAATATGGAAGTTGTTTCTATCCCATTGAAAGGGTATTTGCGACATGGAGACAGCCTGGAGCATAGTGAGGTCATTACTCCGGGAGATATTCAGGTTATGAGTACTGGTACCGGTATTTATCATAGTGAATATAACGATAGTAAAACAGAAAATCTGGAATTTTTACAAATCTGGGTTATTCCGCGGGTAAATAACACCCAACCAGTATATAAAAGTTATGATATTAGTGGAGTGGATAAGAAAAATCGTTTTGGGTATATTATAGCACCGGATGGAATAGCTCCTACAGGTATTTTGCAAGATGCTTGGTTTTCGTTAGGAGAATTAGAGAAAGGGAAAAAATTGGGCTATCAGCTTCATCAGAAAAACACAGGTGTATATTGTTTTGTGATCGAAGGTGAAATAAAAATCGGAGAAACAGTATTGTCCCGTCGGGATGGATTGGGTGTTTATGATACTGATAGTTTTCAGGTGGAAGCTTTAAAAGAATCTTTTGTCTTATTGATGGAAGTTGCTATGATTTGAGAAATATATGAAGTTATAAGGTTGGGCTGACGGTTGGATTATTTTGATGGATTTGATGTATTCGGGGCTATGAGCCGTGAGGTCCTTGTATGGTGTTTCTCATAGGGGCTGGATAAATCAGAACTCAAAGCTTAACTGGGTTGGAGTTGAATGGGACGTGTCAGGGACAGGATTTACCGGATTGGAAACGGTTAATCCCATTAGCCGTATTTTATAATCTACCAATTGAAGCTCATGCAATAACTGTTTTGCAAGAGGCAAAATGTCTTTCATCGTCTGTAATTCATGGGTAACGCTGATGCTTCGTGTTTTTTGGGAAAAATCGTTGAATTTAATTTTTAAGGTTAACGTGTGCCCATGGAAACCGGCTTTTTTTAAGCGGCGGATCAGTTCGTCGGCTACATGCCAGAGTTCTATAATCAGGGCCGTATGATGGGTTAGGTCTTTTTCAAAAGTATATTCACAGCCTACGGATTTACGGATTCTTTCTGATTCCACAGTTCGTGGATCTATACCATGGGCAAAATCACGATACAATTGCCCTGCTTTCCCAAAATTGCGGGTTAAGAATTCTAAAGAACAATGGCGTAGTTGAAGACCATTATGAATGCCGAGAGTATGCATTTTGTGTGCCGTTACTTTACCGATTCCCCAAAAAGCCTCGATGGGTAATTTTGCTATAAAGGCGGGGGCTTTGTGGGGGTGGATCACATACAGCCCATCTGGTTTGCGGTAGTCGGAGGCAATTTTTGCCAGAAATTTGTTGTATGATACTCCGGCAGAAGCTATTAAGCCTATCTTTTCTTTGATTTCCAGCTTGATAGCACGGGCAATATCCACGGCTAAAGGAATGTTTTTTTTATTTTCGGTGACATCCAGAAAAGCTTCGTCTAAAGAAAGGGGTTCTATCCTGTCTGTATATTCATGGAAAATGGCCCGGATTTTTTCAGAAATTTCTTTATAATATTCCATTCGTCCACGGATAAAGATCAGATCAGGGCATAATTTGATTGCTTTCATGGAAGACATCGCTGAATGAATACCATACTTCCGGGCTTCGTAGCTGGCTGTTGCGACTACACCTCTTTCCTCCGGTCTTCCGACAGCTACAGGTTTACCCCTGTATTCCGGATGATCCCGTTGTTCCACAGAGGCATAAAATGCGTCCATGTCAATATGTATAATCTTTCTGGTATTCATTGTTTTTCAGATCAAAGTTAATGGCTTTTTGTGTGATTTTTGTGATTTTCACAATTTTTAGGTATCCGCTCAGTAATAAAAAAAGAAAGCCTCCCCTTGGATAGGAGGCTTAGGGCTTGTGGATGTGAAGTAGAATGTTGTGTTAGCCCTGGGTGTTTGTATAATGAGTAGAATGATGTGTTTGATAATACTTTTAGAAAAAAGTATGCCAGAATAGAATGATAACTTGTGATTTTATGAATTGTGTTGAAATTGTTTATGTTACGAAAATGGTTCAAAGAAAATGATATTGAGGCAAAGTGTGGAATATGTAGATTTTTGGGGGAGTGGAGTGGGGAAAATTTCCCCAACTGAAAATCGCGGGTAGGGAGTTGTTGGCAGATGTTTTAATAAGTTTGGGCTGATTTATTAAAATATTTTAATATATTGTGTTTATTTTTTATAGATATTGTGGTAAATCTTTATATATTTACACTCTGAAAGTTTGTAAATATAATCGCAATATCATGAAGAAACCCATCTTATTATTATTTTTAGTTTCGTGGTGTGTCATTTTTTCTGTGAAAGCTGCTGATACGATTCGCATTCGGGAAACTCAAATTCCTATTTTGATTGAACGACAGGACAATGTCTTATTTTACTTTCGTGTAAATGCAAGTGCCGGGCAAACCTTGAATGAAGTTAAGCTGGATTTTGGAGAGGAAGTGAAATTACAGGATATTCAGGCTGTTAAGCTTTATTATGGGGGTACTAGACGTCAGCAGCCCCATGATGAAAATGTATTGGCTCCGGTAGAGTATGTTTCTTCGCATGCTGAAGGAAAAACCTTAGCAGCTAATCCTTCTTATTCTGTTTTGAAGGCTGTGGTGAAGAAACCCAAAAGAAAAGTTGTTTTCAATATAGATCAAAGTTTGTTGGCCGGGCCCAATTTTTATTGGATTAGTTTGCAAATGAGACCTAAGGCTTCTTTGTTGACGAAAGTGACGGCTTCAATTGCGGCGATTACGATTGATTATCAGCCGGCTTGTTTGCATTTTTTGTCATCCCAGGGAGTGGAGCACCGGATGGGGATAGGGGTCCGGCATGCCGGGGATAATGGCTCTGCTGCTTTCCGTATACCGGGATTGGTGACTACCAACAAAGGAACTTTATTGGGTGTGTATGATGTGCGTTACAATAATAGTGCGGATTTGCAAGAACATGTGGAGATCGGATTGAGCCGTAGTACGAATGGAGGAAAGACATGGGAAAAGATGCGTATTCCATTAGCATTCGGTGAAACTGGAGGATTGCCTTCCGGACAAAATGGTGTGGGCGATCCTTCGATATTGGTAGATGCCAAAACCAATACGGTATGGATTGTTGCGGCCTGGACACATGGAATCGGGAATCAAAGGGCCTGGGGGAACTCCGGACAAGGTATGGATATGAACCAGACAGCCCAATTGGTGATGACTAAAAGTGAAGATGACGGGAAGACCTGGTCTGCGCCTATTAATGTGACAGAGCAGGTGAAGGATCCTTCCTGGTATTTTTTGTTACAGGGGCCTGGGCGTGGAATTACGATGGAAGATGGAACACTGGTATTTCCTATCCAATATATTGATGCAAAACGTGTTCCCAATGCCGGTATTATGTACAGTAAAGATAGAGGGAATACTTGGAAGATCAACAACTATGCCCGTACAAATACTACGGAATCACAGGTTGCAGAGATTGAGCCGGGTGTGTTGATGCTGAATATGCGTGATAACCGGGGGGGGAGCCGGGCTGTTTCGGTGACCAGGGATTTGGGAAAGACGTGGACGGAACATGCTTCATCTCGGAAGGCATTACCAGAACCGGTATGTATGGCCAGCTTGATTCATGTGAAAGCAGAACACAATATATTGAGGAAAGATCTTTTATTGTTTTCTAATCCCAATACAAATAAAGGCAGGCATCATATTACCATAAAGGCTAGTTTAGACGGAGGGCTGACCTGGCCGTCTGAACATCAGGTTTTATTGGATGCAGGGAATGGATGGGGGTATTCGTGCCTGACCATGATTGACGAAGAAACCGTTGGTATTCTTTATGAAAGTAGTGTCGCCCATATGACTTTCCAGGCAGTGAAACTGAAAGATCTGATTCGGTAGCGATATGGTTAGAGGAAAATTATTGTTTTTCTTGTGGGGAATACTGTTTCCTTTCGTCTTGCAGGCCGGTAAGGCTAAGTTGTTGCCTTATCCGCAAAAATGTATCTTCACCAACGGACAATTTGTTTTTGGGAATGTGAGGTTGGAGACAGTTGCTTTGCCTGAAAAATGGAAGATTTTTATAACAGAAAGGGGAGGTATTGCAGATCAGCGTACAGTAAGGCATATTACTGTAAGATTGGTGCC
>URJC01000204.1 GCA_900548135.1 uncultured Odoribacter sp.
AACCGGCGCATAAACTGGAAAATCTTACGGATATAAAACACTCCGATTAAAAGCACCAAAGAAATAATAAAAGCCAACCAACGTTGTATGATTTGCATTTGATCTTCCATCTCCGGATAAATAGTCGGCCACAATTCAAAAACCCTTGAAATCGCCATTAACAAAAAACCGATGGAAATCAATATCCAGGAAGAATTAAACTTGGTACGTTTAAACATACTGATTGCAATAGCAGCAGCAGCAACCTGCATAAAGAGCGAAATATATTCCACAATAATCGAAAGCATAAAGTATAGAATTAAAACGGATAACCGATAGCGATATTTAATACGGATTTATTAAATCCGCCGTTATGATTTAAAAGAACAAATCGTTGTCCGCGGGGTAAAGCCGGATCATGCATCTTCATTCCCAAATCAAAACGCAACAAGAAAAAAGTCACATTCAAACGCAATCCCACTCCGGTCCCCACTGCAATTTGCCTATAAAAATCCCTTTCAAGCTGTGCTCCGGGATAAAGTGATTGTCATATCCTGAACGATCCGGGACGGTTTTCATATTTATTGATATTCCAAATATTTCCGGCATCCAGAAATAAAGCACCTTCCAACAACCAGAACAATTTGAAACGGTATTCCACATTTGCCTCCAGTTTAAAATCCCCCACACTATTGGGATATTTATCTTCTTCCGGAGCTGTAGCATACGAGCCCGGCCCCAACGTCCTCGACTGCCAGGCCCGGATCCCATTCGCACCTCCGCAATAATAAGCCTCCTCAAAAGGCAATGCTTTCATATTCCCATATGGATAACCACTTCCCAGAAACAAACGGTAAACCACGCTGTTTATCCGATTGATATAATGATTAAAGCGATATTCCCCGTCTGCCTTTACAAATTGCGCATAACGTACCCCCAAAGCCTTATAAAAACGTTCTCCGGCCAATTCCGAACGATGCTTACCGAACAAGCGGTCAACTCCCAGTAAGAAGTTACCCGAAGACTCCAAATTCCACCTGAAATAATTAAAGCTACCCGTTGTATTCTCCTGCTGGTCACTGTATTTTGCCCAAAAATTGGCCGACAGAATCAGGTGGTCGGTATATGCACTTTTGACATACTGATTTTTTAATCCATTGATAAAACTATCGTTGACATACGGCATCAGGACATAATTCAAATCAATCAGGTCAAAACCATAATACCATTTATTATCGCTCCTTTGCCAAAGATAACCAAACTTGGCACTGACCACCCGGCGACGATAAAACTGGGTGTGCTCCTGGCTGTAAGACAAAGATATCGAAGTTTTAGGCGCAAAATCCCTGCGAAATTCTGACAATTTCAAAATAGGAACCCAAAACTGTGGGGTAACTAACCGCAGCTCAGTCCCGACTTCAGTCGTACTGAAAATCTCATTCTCCCTTAATTTTTCCTTTTTCAAGGCTCCCCAAACACTTAAAGTCAGATTTTCTCCTCCATGGAATAAATTCTTATGGTTGTACGAAAAATTTCCTCCGACACCAATATTCCCGGAATTATTGGTTCCTTCGAGAAACACATTATAAGACTGACGCTTCATCGGCGTTAATTGAATTTCACAATCCAATTGGGGATGTTGCGGATCCTTTACCTGTTCCCGAAAAACGATATTGATAAATTTAAATAGTTTCAGTGCTTGTAAACGGGAATATGAACTGGCCACCTTCCGGACATTGTATTGTTCTCCCCTGTCAAACTGTATCGTTTCGAGGATAACCTTCGGTTTAATTTTCATCTCCCCATTGTAAACGACTTCATAATTATTGTAATACACCCGTTGATACAATGAATCGGCAGCCGATACTGCCAACACCGGATCATAATCCAGGTTAACCCGTATATTCCCGATCGTATATTTCCGGTAAGCCATGCTATCGGGCAGGTTATTTATAATCGTCATGATCAGGTCAGCCTTTTCAGGCGATCCGTTTTTCAACGTATCAGCATAATATTGGAGATAATCTTTTGAAAAATTATAATATCCGTTTGCCCTGAGTGCTTCCGTCACCCGTTCACGTTCTTTTTCCAACACATCAACATCCATCGGCATCTCTCTGCGGATCAGTGTATGGGCCGAATCAGCCACCATCATCCGGAATACAGGAGAAGAATAAGGCAGTTCATTAACAATCACTCCACTATCTGCCTGGTAATTAAAATCCTGAATACGCGTCACCGGACCTGACTGAATCCGGTATTCTACATAAGCTTTCTTTTTCTTGAACCAAACAGAATCGGAAACCGAAGCTTTATAGTACCCCTTATTGTTCAAATACAATTCAAGTTGTTTCTTGCTCCTGTCTGTCATGAAAGGACTGTAAACAACAGGGGCTTCTCCGATCGATCTCAACCACCTGTTAAAACGCTTCTTTTCATTATTGCCACTCAGGTTATATAACCCTAAATGAAAACGGATCACTCCTAAAATTCTCGTATTGGGACGCTGGCGGATTACTTTTTTCAGATCAGCAGTACTCACATTTTTTTCGTCAATCTTCATCTTAACCCGATTCAACAAATAGTCATCCTTACCAACATAACGGGTAGGCGAACAGGCATAAAAGACAGACGAAAGAAAAAGAATCAATAATATCTTATATAGGATATGTTTCTCCAATTATCAAAAATGTTACTATTTTTGCACAGAATCTGATTAATCATGCTTAGCAAACAGGTAACAAAAATAGTCCAAAACCTTGAAAAAAAGAAATTCAGGGAAAAATATAATCTTTTTAAAGTAGAAGGTGAAAAGCTGGTTGATGAACTGTTGCTTTCTTCCCTAAAGATTCATTCCCTGTTAGCCTCTCCAACCTGGATCAACACCCATCCGGCCGTATCCTCCCAAGTAAAGCTGATTGAAACCGATGAACATGAAATGAAAAATATCTCTAACTTTCAATCGCCCCCGGAAGTCATTGCATTGGCAGAAATACCTGTTTACACATTCCAGGAAACAACTATACGGCAAAATTTATCCCTGGTTCTGAACGGTATACAAGATCCCGGCAATCTGGGCACTATCCTCCGGGTAGCCGATTGGTTCGGCATACAACATATCTTTTGTGATCAGGATTGTGCCAACGCTTATAACCCCAAATGCGTACAAGCCAGTATGGGGGCTATTTTCAGGGTGAAAACCTGCTATACAGAACTGCTTCCTTTGTTAGAAAAAATAAAAGCCAAAAATTTTCCCATCTTTGGCACATTTTTAGATGGGGAAAACATTTACCAGGCTGATCTTGGCAAGCAGGGATTCATTATCATGGGGAATGAAGGAAAAGGAATTTCTGAAACAATCAGCCGCCAGGTAGATTATAAACTGACTATTCCAACTTTCGCACACAATGAATTCCAAACAGAATCATTGAACGTCGGGGTTGCCACGGGTATTATACTGTCAGAATTTAAAAGAAGGATATAAAATTAATTTAATTCAAAATCAAAAAAGATGAAGAAGCTGTTTTTAGTATTATTTGTATGTCTTTGCGGACTCGCAACCAAGGCTGAAATGCCAATCAACATCGGTATTCACGGAGGAGTTTCCAACAACCGGATCAAATTCGAGGACCTCAGGAGTGTCCGGGGATCAGAATCCAATATCGGATATATGGTGGGAGCATTTATGCGAATCAATTTCGGAAAATTATACCTCGAACCGTCTTTAAATTATTCACACAAAACCAGTACAGCCAAAGGTATTGTTACAAATGCCGGCAGTAGCCGGGAGAATTTTGATTTGAAAATGAATACCTTTGATATTCCGGTCATGGTAGGTTTCAAATTATTGGATCTGTCTGTTGTCAAGCTACGTGCATTTGCAGGTCCCCAAATATCAATGGGAAAGCTAAAAAACCTCGATAAATTAAGCTCCAGCGAACTGGTTGAGGCAGACAAAGTGAACTGGCGTGGCAAAGTAGGAGTTGGTGTCGATGTCTGGAAATTAACTTTCGACGTGGATTACGAAAAAGGATTTAAGAAATTAAGCCATGAATTAAAAGCTCCGAGATCTTTTAATTTCACCTTGGGACTTAAAATCATCTGATCGTAAAATTGATTTTGACTGCTAAACTGCCATTAACTGGCAAGTTATTTTTCAGACGACGGAACCATGTACCTGATCACAATCTCAAACAGGAATATGGTTCCGTCGGATTTTTTATTCTTTATCCCGGCCGAAATAATCGTATTTAATAATGTAATCTGAAATGCTCCAACACCGGGCACTCCGCTTCAATTCAGCAGCAGAAACCTCCCTGGTATTTCCGACAAACTGCCCCAAGGGACTCACTGCATATGCTCTTTTATCCGGATCCAGAATACTTTGTCCCAACCCTTTCCAATAATAATGCCCCAACCCTAATAATTCAAGCAAAGTGGGATAAATATCCACCTGTCCCATCACCTCCTCATAACGCAGGCTTACCGGAGAATTAATCACAATAAATGGAGTAAATTGTTCTTCTGAAACCAAGCCATGCCCGGCTGACGATGCACACAACTCTTTCCGGGAATCAGCCAATCCTTCATGGTCTCCTGTAATCACAATCATGGTATTAGCAAATTTCGGATTACTCCGGATAGCTTTTACAAAAGTGCCGATAGCATAATCCGTATAATTAGCGACAGTCATAAAATCCCTCATCCGGACCGGAATGGTATCGGAAAAATGAATCCGTTTGTCTGCTTCCGGAATAATGAACGGGTTATGACCGGAATAAGTCACACACATCAGAAACGTATGTCCTTCCTGCGGCCACAACTCATCAGCCTGCAACTTCTCTGCACATTGCTGCATAAAAGAAAGATCCCCCAAACCCTTCCGGCTACTGGCCCCAGGTTCCAGGGTAAAATAATTCCGGTCGATAATCCTGTCAAATCCAAAAGCAGACTGGACAGCACCCTGATTCCATACAATCTTTTTATCCACCAACATACTGTAAGCTTTGGCCGATTCATATTTTTCTTTAAAAGCATGTATCAATCCTCTGGAATAACAAGCCCGGATCGGAGGATATTTCAAACTGTAAGTTCCGCTTTCGATCGGGAGTAATCCGGTGTAAATCAACAGTTGGGCATCTACGGAACGTCCTCCTTTCACCTGGGTGAGTACATGGGGGGCATAAAGTGTATTTTCCTCTTTCAGCAAAGCATTTAAACAGGGTGTAATTTCTTTATCTTCAAAAGTACGCTCTAACACCCAGCTTTCAAAAGATTCAGCTAAAATGACAATACAATTTGCCCGTGGATCGCTAACGCTATATTTATCCCGCAACGGGCACGAAGACAACCAA
>URJC01000205.1 GCA_900548135.1 uncultured Odoribacter sp.
ACAATCATTATGATTTTGTTTACCTGTACGGTAGCTTCATTTGTAACACAACGGGCAGCACAAAATATTGCTATAGCAGAAATGAATGGTGATCGTATCGGAGACAGTGATGATGTGGAAGAACGAATCTTAATCCCTTTGAGTAATACAGAAACAGTAGAGGAATTGATTACGCTGGGAACAGCAATAAAATCGCGCCGGAATAAGGCGCAAATGGTGGCAGTAAGTATTATTAAATCAGATAACACTGACCCTGCGGCGGAGAAGGTTTCAGAAATGTTACTGGAAAAAGCAGCCAGGGTGGCTGCTGCTTCGGATCATCATATAGTGCCGGTGTTACGTTATGATTTGAATATAGTGAATGGAATCCGGAATGTGGCTAAAGAACATAAAATTACCGATATAGTAATTGGGTTGCGTACTCAGAAGGATATTTCGGATACCTTTCTGGGAAAATTGACAGAAGAGGTGTTGAGTAAGTGTGCTACGACAACCCTTGCCTATCGTCCAATGCAACCCATGTCTACCATAAAACGCTATGTAGTGGTTATACCTGAGAATGCTGAAAAAGAAGTGGGATTTCCTTATTGGCTAATTAGCATTTGGAATATGGGCAAGAACCTTGGAACAAAATTTGTTTTTTATGCCCACCCTGAAGTTTTGAGTGTGCTGAAGCTTGTATATGCACGGCATTTAATAGATGCCGATTTCTATGAATTTACCAATTGGGATAATTTCATCGAAGTAAAACGGGCAATGCAGGAGAATGATGCGTTGGTATTGGTGATGAGCCGCCCGGATTGTCCTTCTTATTCCCGGCATATGGATTATGTCCCTACTTATATTAATAAGTATTTTAATACGCTCAATTGCATTTTGGTGTATCCGGTTCAATTGGGGGTTGGGGAAGAAATCAGTACTTTCCGGAGTATTTCTATGATTAATCATATCGAAGGTATGGAAGGATTGGTGAAAGTGTTGGGAAAATTGTTCCGGAAAAATAAATGAAACGTTCATTTATTTTTCCGGATAAGTGTACGAATGCAGTGATGAGGAAAACTTTTAGTTAAGTTATTATCCCAACTCATTATGAAGGTTAAATGTTTTGATTGTCGGAATTAATGATTCACGGACTAGGGGAGAGAATAAAGGTTGGTTTTAACTTTTATAGAGAGCTCTGTTTAAATGATGATTTACAATTAATAGGTGAACAGCATGAGGAGGTAGGAGAGATTATAGATATAGTTTATCGGTAAAGGGAATTGCTGCTCTGAAATGATATCGTGTTGTCGTTTATTCTTGATGTCGTGAATGGACTTTTAATACCTAGATGTAGGTATTTAAGATCGCTTGATAATGATTATCTTTGTGCGATAATTTGGAGGTGTAATGGAAAATAATTATTTGAAGCTTTCTGAAATTCCAACGGGTGAAGAATGTGTGATTGTCAAAGTGCATGGACATGGTAGTTTCCGGAACCGTATTGTGGAAATGGGGTTTGTGAAAGGAGAAAAGGTAACGGTGGTCAAAAATGCTCCTTTGCATGATCCGATAGAATATAAATTGATGGATAGTCACATTTCGCTTAGGCGGAGTGAGGCCCGTTTGATAGAAGTGGTTCCTATTTCTACGGAAGCCCGGGAGGGATTTAATGGGACTTTTACGGAAGAAGAAATTGCCCGGCAAATTAACGAAAAATCCCGGACTATAAATATTGCTTTGGTTGGAAATCCAAATTGCGGGAAAACATCTTTTTTTAACCGGGCAACTGGTTTGAGGGAAAAAGTGGGGAATTATAGTGGCGTAACTGTAGATGCTAAGGAAGGTGTTTTTTATCATTGTGGTTATACTATCAATCTGATTGATTTACCAGGAACATACTCTATTACAGAATATACTCCGGAAGAAATTTATGTGCGGGAATATATCACCAAACATCATCCGGATTTGGTGTTGAATGTGGTAGATGCTTCATGTCTGGAACGGAACTTGTTCCTGACAACCCAGCTTATCGATATGAATATTAAAGTCGTGATGGCATTGAATATGTTCGATGAACTGGAGGAAGAAGGAGCTAAATTGGATTTTCATCACTTGGGACATTTATTGGGAATTCCGATTGTACCAACAATAGCTTCCCGGGGAATCGGGATTAATGAGGTGTTGGATAAAATCATTGAAGTCTTTGAAGATCATGCTAAAGAATCACGGCATGTTCATATTAATTATGGGCAGGAGATCGAGCAGGCTATTTCCCGCATCAAAGCAGAAATAGCCCCCAATAAACATATCACAGATGAATTTGCTCCCCGTTATGTTGCTATTAAACTGTTGGAAGATGACCGTATTATGAAAGATCAGTTGTCTGCAGTTGCGAATTACGGGCAAATTATGGATGTGGCAAAGAAAGAAATCCAACAATTAGAAAAAGAATATAAAGAAGATACCCGGACAATCATTACAAATGCTAAGTATGGATTTATCCGGGGAGCATTACAGGAGACTTTTCAGTCTGGAGAGAAAGATAAGCGGCAATTGACGAATGCAATAGACACTTTGTTGACTCATCAATGGTTAGGATTTCCGTTTCTGATCTTTTTTATGTGGGTCATGTTCCAGGCAACTTTTTCTTTGGGAAATTATCCTATGGAATGGATTGAAGCCGGGGTTGAGCTGTTGGGGAACTGGGTGGCCGGGATTATGCCTGAGGGGCCTTTGAATGATTTGCTGGTGAATGGAGTGATTGCTGGTGTGGGAGGCGTGATTGTATTTTTACCTAATATCCTGATTTTGTTTTTCTTTATTTCGTTGATGGAAGATACGGGGTATATGGCAAGGGCTGCTTTTATTATGGATCGTTTGATGCATAAAATTGGGTTGCATGGTAAATCTTTTATTCCTTTATTGATAGGGTTTGGGTGTAATGTGCCGGCTATTATGGCTACCCGAACCCTTGAAAGTCGGCGTGACCGGATCATTACTATGTTGATCACTCCTTTTATGTCGTGCAGCGCCCGCCTACCAGTATATATTTTGATGGTATCCGCTTTTTTTCCGGTTAACCAGGGATTAGTATTGTTATCTGTTTATTTGGTTGGCATTTTAATGGCTATCGGTACTTCTTTATTACTGAAAAAGACTTTATTTGCCCAATCCTCTGACCCTTTTGTGATGGAATTGCCGCCTTACCGGATGCCTACTATGCGGAACACGACTATTCATATGTGGGGAAAAGCTGTGCAGTATCTGAAGAAAATGGGGACAATCATTTTGTTTGCTTCTATTTTAATTTGGGCATTGGGGTATTTTCCCCTGGATCAGAAAATGGAAACAGATTCTGCTGAACATCTTGAGGAATCTTATATCGGACAAGTTGGTAAGTTTATTGAACCAGCCATTGAACCTTTGGGATTTGATTGGAAGATGGGGGTAAGTATTGTTACTGGTTTGGCTGCAAAAGAGATTGTTGTAAGTTCCATGGGAATCTTGTATCATGCTCCGGATGCTGAAGAAAATACTCAAAACCTGATAGAAAATTTGCAGAAACAGGAAAATAGCCAGGGTGAAAAAGTGTTTACACCTTTAGTGGCGTATGCTTTTATGCTTTTTATTTTAATTTATTTTCCATGTATGGCAGTTATTGCTGCTATACGGAAGGAAGCGGGAACAAAATGGGCTCTGTTTACTATTTTTTATACTACTGGCTTGGCTTGGGTGGTTGCTTTTTGCGTATATCAGATTGGAAGTTTGTTGTAAATTGTGAATTTATAGTTCCAGCTTTATTCAGATAGATGTATGATTCAAAATATTATTGTCTATATATTGATTGCGATAGCTTTAGGAGGGGCTAGCCGGTATACATACCGGAAATTAAGAGCTCTGCGTAAAAATAAGACTTGCGAAGAATGCAGTGCCTGTCCTTTGAAAGAGGAATGTACAAAACTTGTTGCTGACAGAAAAAAAGCAGCAAGTTCATGCTGCTGCCATCCTAATGAGTGTCCTAAGACTTAGAAAAGTTTGAGGGTAATACTTTCTGCTTCCTTTCTTCTTCTGATTTTTTCCTTTTCTCCTCTGCGGAAAACATAGACTAATCCATATTCTTCACACATGTATCTTCTTTCTTCTTCATCTCTCACTCCTTCGAAATAATGTTCTACTTCATTCCAGACTTCCAGTATGAGTGCATCAGCTTCATCCCGGTATTGTGCAACATTTCCGCTTTCCCGCGCTGAGTTGTTTTGGAATTGTTTTTGACGGGTATAGTTTTCTTTGAAGTTTTCGTAATTGACTTTGACTAATGCTATTGAAGGACAATAAATGGGATTACCACCACCATTACTGATTCGGCTTTGTTCTCCAGCGATAATTTTTTCTCCCCATTGCAATAAATCTTGTTCAGTAAGCAAGGAAGGAACTTTAGAACTGTTTTCTTCCAACCCGTAGAACGAACGGGCTGAAGCTTTCAACTCTCCACGGGCAATACAGAAATTCAGGACCTGAATGAAATGAGAAATGTAAAGTCTGGCTTTTTTAGTATATTCTGAAAATTTTTGGCTATTACCAAATTGCTTTTCTTTTGCAAGTTTTGAGTTCGTAATAGCTATCTCGAATTTGGGGAGGAAAAATTCTATCTTTTGTTTTAAAGCAAAAGGATATGCTATGGTGTCAATCTCTTGATTCTGCCCTTTCTTTAAAGCTGTCTTTAATGCCCTGATTCTCGCTGCATCAGTATTAGGTAATCTTCTGTAAGGCATGATATTATACTTTTAATGAACGATAACTAACCTTAATGCGAAGGTATGAAAAATAAATAAACAAATCAATATTCGTAAAAATGATTTTATCTGTTTTTATATTATTGCTTGATATTCTTATAGTTATTGTAAATTTCCAGTATTCTTTCTACATAATGATAGGCTTGGGGACCGTTACAATAACCATTTTTGGCCAGAGGATCCTGATAGTATAAAGGCTCATTTTTATGAAGTAGATAATAGTCTACATTGTTGTTCCAGGTTTGGGGATCTTTACCGTATTTTTCAGTCAGGCGAATAGCATCCAGTACATGTCCGGGACCAGCGTTATAAGAGGCCAGTATAAACTTGATACGTTCTGTTGAATCAGGTACATAAGAAGTAAAATATTTATTCAGGTATTGTAAATAAGATACACCTGTATACACATTGCTGTCCGGTTCAAAATAATTGGAAACATGGAAATGCTCTGCAGTTTCGGGAATGATTTGCATTAAGCCATAAGCTCCGACTTCAGATTCTGCTTCCGGATCAAACTGGGATTCTGCAAATACAATGGCTGC
>URJC01000206.1 GCA_900548135.1 uncultured Odoribacter sp.
TAAACGGGGTTCGAGTAGAATGGGAAGAATGAATCCGTATACAGCTCCATAAAAATGAGCGTTATGGTTTATGTTGTCACCTCCGCGGCGAGCCATGTATTGACAATAAAAAAGATAAAGTACTCCAAAAAGGATACCGGGGATGGGTATGGCTGCGAAGAGCAGAATTTTATCCCATGGATTAAGAAAAATCGCACTGAATAATACGGACGAAACAGCTCCGGAAGCTCCGATCGAAGTATACCAGCCGGTATTCCGGTATTTTATGAGGTCTGAAATGGAGGCGACAAACATTCCGCCAAAATAGAGCAGTAGGAAACCCCATATGCCAAATCCCAGATATTGAAATGCACTTTCCATATATTGCCCAAATGACCAAAAGGTAAACATATTTACCAGTAAATGAATCCAATCGGCATGTACAAATCCATGTGTTATTATCCGGTACCATTCTTTAGCGTGTATGACCCGGTATGGTTTTAAAGATAGCTTATCGAAAAGCCGGTTGTTACTAAAGCAAATAATTGAAATCACAAAGGTTACGGCAATTATGAAATAAGTAAGCATATAATTATCAGTAAATTAAATATAATAACGTTAGAATAAAAATCAGGGTAGTATTTCCAACTATAAAAAATACTTTTCTGTGCCTTTGGTATATTGGGGTGGGATCACTTCTATCATTTCAGATATGGGCAAAAGTTTGCAGTTAATTATTTGAAACGGATACTCAATAGCTGATAAATTAATTTAGAAGCTAAAAAATCCGGAGCTTTATTGATTTCATTAGGACAAAGTTCTACGACATCCAGTCCAATGATATTGTGTCGTTCATTAATTAGTTTGAGTAATGTCAGTATTTCCCGGTAAGTCAGACCGTCTGGTTCAGGAGTGCCTGTTGAAGGCATATAAGCAGGATCGAGAACATCCAGGTCAATAGTTATATATACATGATCATGTAATTTTTGTGAGACTTCGTACATCCAGGTTGAATCGCCGGATTCTTTAATCTCGTGGGCATAAAAAATGCGGTCAGGATCAATATTATGTTTTTCTTCTATAGCAGTACTACGAATACCTACTTGGGCTATGCTGGGAGTGACGTCTTTACCACGTGCCATAACGCAGGCATGATTATAAGGAGAACCCTCATATTCATCCCGCATATCTGAGTGGGCGTCTAATTGTAAAATGGAAAAAGTATCGTAATGCTTCGCAATAGCTTGAAATGCGCCGATACTGACTGAATGTTCTCCTCCCAATAGTACTGGAAATTTTTTGTCTTTTAGAATTTGGTCTATTCGCACTTCAACTTCATGAGCCATAGCTTCCGGAGAAGTATTTTCTGTTATCATATCTAAGGTGGCAATACCTTGTTTGAAAACTTCTGAATCTGTTTCAATATCATAGAATTCCATGTTAGGAGAAGCTTCAAGAATGGCTTGAGGCCCCTTGTCAGCTCCTTTTAACCAGGTACTTGTTCCATCATATGCTACAGGAAGAATAGCAATCGCTGCAGTTTCGTAATTGGTATATTGTTCTTCAAAGTCTCCGTAAAGCAATTTTTTCATAGTATTGAGTTTTGGGATTGAAATTCTTTGTGCAAATCTATTGTTATTTCGTGGGAAATAAGATTCGCACAAGTGAAATTTATTTAAAAATATCAGAATGTTATTTGAAATCCAATGCCCAGACTTTCTTTAAATTGCAAACGAGGACCTTTGCTGCCATCTTTTTGCAAGATTTTGGTATCGTTATCATAAATCATATTTGTACTGATGTTAGCTGAAAACCATTTATTTACTGTCATGTTGAGTTGTACATCCCAACGAACGTCGATATTTTGGGGATCTTCCAAATAATTGGAAAACAAATCTACCCGGGAATAAATAGTCATATTTTTTAAAAATTCATATTTCATTTCCACTTTGAGGTTACCTCCCATTTCTGAGAAAAGGTGGTCTCCGGGGTCGACACCGAATGCACCTTGGTCGGATAGAATTTTACTATCTACAAATGTTCCTCTCCAGGAAATAGCGGAAAAAGTAGCCGTTACCCAGTTTTTGGGATTCCAGGTAAGACCAAGACCGGTCGTTAAATAAGCTGGCGACATGAATCGGGAAATATAAGTCCGCGGATTGGTTTTGTAGTCATACCCTTTGGCAAATTGAGTATTGAAATTTAGTAAGGCACTTAGATATAAGTTTTTGGTCATTTCATAACCATAGGTGGATGAAAAGTAAATTTTATCATTCGTTTTCTTGGTGCCACTTGTTTCCGTTTGATTTAAGCCGTAGGCCATTTCTATCCGGTTTTGCCACAGGTGTTTCTTTTGTTTATAGTCGGCACTATAGTTTAAAAGTACATCGAAACCAACGGCATTTTCTCCTCCGGATGCCCAATTGCTTAAGCTGACTTGTGATAAATTCAGACCTCCATTACCTCCGTAGGTCCAACTGGAATCCTGACTTAGGTGATTAGTAGCCATAATCGGATAGGTTGCTATGAAAAACAGCACACTGATGAAGATAAAAGTTTTCATTTTTGCAGTATTTTAAAATATACTGCAAAATTATATTTTATCAACAATATTTCACAATTTAAAAGAGAAAAGTATCCTCTTGATGTTTCATTTGCATGGTGAGTTGATTGATTTTTTCCATTGTTTCTTCCTTGCTGATCCGGCAGAGTGTACGGTTTCTCATAATCCATTCTCCGTTAACCATGGAAGATCGGATATTTTTACTATTCATGGCATATACAATGGCCGAATATTCATCGTATATGGGAATCATATTGGAGGCATCGGCGTGTATGAAAATCAGGTCTGCTCTTTTGCCGGGTTCCAATGAACCTGTGATATCATCCATTCCAATAGCTTTGGCACCGTTAATTGTTGCCATCTGTAATGTAGTACGTGCATTAACAGCCTCCGGATTATAATGAGTAACTTTGGGTAAAAGAGCTGCAAAACGCATTTCTTCGACCATATCAAGTGTATTGTTGCTGGCTGTGCCGTCAGTTCCGATGCTGACTGTGATTCCTGTATTCAGATATGTATAGGTGTCAGCGATACCGCTGGCTAGTTTGAGGTTACTTTTGGGACAATGTCCGATAGAGGTGGCTGTTTGTGCTAATCGTTTAATTTCAGCAGGAGAGAGCCATACGCAGTGAGCTGCTATAACGTTCTGATCAAGTAAACCTATGGAATGGAGGTATTCTGCTGGTGGCATTCCTGTTTGTTGAGTGATATCCTCTACTTCTTTACGTGTCTCTGAGAGATGAACATGGAGGAGAGTATGATATTGATCTGCCAGTTGTTTTACTTTTTGTAAAGTTTCTTTTGAACAGGTATAGGGAGAATGGGCACAGACACTGGGATGAATGATAGAGTCTCCCTGCCATTGGTGTATTAAGGCTTCACAACGGGTGAGACCTTCTTTGACGTTTCTGAAGCTGGGTGTAGGAAAATCGATTAATGATTCCCCCACTACCGCACGTATTCCGGCTTTTTGTGCTTCTTCAGCAATTATGTTTTCAAAGAAATACATATCATTGAAACAAGTTGTTCCCGATTTAATCATTTCTATGAATGCCAAGCGGGAAGCTATTCTGACGTTTTCCGGGGTAACCAGGCGGGATTCGGCTGGGAAAATGTGTTCTGTCAGCCATTTGTGCAGGGGGAGATCGTCTGCATAACCACGTAGCATCGTCATTGGTACATGGGTGTGCGTATTGATGAAACCGGGCAGTACAAACATGCCTTCTGCGTCGGTTACCTCTGCTTCATCGTCTTCAATGAAATCAGGAGAAATGAGCTGAATTTTGCCATTTTCAATCAATATGGTGCCATGAGGGATGATGTCTGAGGCGTCATTCATGGTGATGATGTGTGCATTGCGGATGATTTTTTTATTCATGACATAGACATAGATTTTAGTATCAATGTAGTGGACGGTTCTTTGATGTAAATACGAAAGGTTCCTCCTGTTATGTTAGTTTTATTTTTACAAAAATAGGTAAAACTTTATGATGGTGAAGTGCGTTTATATAAAAAACTCAGAAGTATAAAATGTTGACAGGACAATGAGACGAGTATTCATAATTTTATTTCTATGTTGGTCAGGAGTGTCTTTTGCTCAGAAATATGCAGTAAAAACTAATATTGCGTATTGGGTTACGACAACTTTAAATTTAGGTGGTGAAATGGCGTTAGCTCCCCGGATGACTTTAGATTTAACAGCCAATTATAATCCTTTTCATTTTCGGGAGAATAAAAAAATCATGCACTGGGCTGTACAGCCCGAGTGGCGGTACTGGACCTGCCGTCGTTTTATGGGACATTTTATTGGAATACATGCCCATGGAGGAAAATATAATGGTGGATTAAAGAAGTACCGTTATGACGGTTGGTTTGTAGGAGGAGGATTTTCTTATGGTTATCAGTGGATTATTGGGAAACATTGGAATTTAGAAACAGAATTAGGGGTAGGTTATGCCTATCTGGATTATGATAAATATTTGAGGAATAAATGTGGACGGTTTATTGATACCGGACATCGTAATTATTGGGGGCTAACAAAATGGAGTATCAGTTTTATATATCTTTTTAATGCTAAACAGAAATGAGAACGATTAGGATGATATTATTAGGAGGTTTGTTTATTTTTATTTTATCCAGTGGGGTGAAAAAGATCGAGAAAGAACCCTGTTTGACGGTTACGCCTTCAGAGTTACGTTTATTTGTGAACCAGCATACCGACCCTTATACACTTCCTATAATCTATACACTAAATATACCAGCTGGATTTATACCCTCTTGTGCCCGTTTAATTTATAAACCCTATTTTCAGGCTATTGATCATCGGTTAGATTTAACCCCGTTGGTAGTAAGCGGAAGGGAAAACCTGCGGCAAGAAAAACGGTTGGAAGCCTTAAATGCCAAGCAGCCGGAATATCCTGGGGCTATACATCTGGTGTCGGAAGGTGACGGAATGAAGATCAGATTGTCAGAGACTATTCCTTTTGAAGTCTGGATGACTCAGGCAAAATTGAGGGCTGATGTGATTCTGGAGGCTTGTGACCGGGAAAGGCATATAGAAGTGTTGACTTTAGCAGATGGGGTTATCTGGTTTCCGCAGGGACCCGGTCCAGCCTTAGTGAAATATGTAAAGGAAGAAACTGAAGTACAAAAAGTTGTTGAAAGCTCATTTCTTTATCCTCAGGGAAAGTATATTTTTGAAAAAGGATATGATGGTAATGCCCGGCATATGCAAAAAATGATGCAATGGATGGATTCACTTCGGGAGGATCCAGC
>URJC01000207.1 GCA_900548135.1 uncultured Odoribacter sp.
GTTGCATTATCAATAATTAGTTCTTCTCCGAAGGCATTGATGAATAATTTGGTACGTCCTGTAATCCTGAATTTGTAAGGTTTGGTAGAAGTAAACGTAATCGTATCTCCGATCATGTACCGCCATAATCCTCCGCTGGTGGTGATGATCATGGCATAATTTACGTTGGGTTCAATTTCTTCCAGTAATAACGTTTTGGGCTTGGGTTTTCCTATTTCATTGATTGGCATAAATTCAAAATATACTCCATAATCGAGCATTAACAACATAGAAGAATCTGCCGGATTGTCCTGTAAGCCGAAAAAACCTTCCGAGGCATTGTAAGTCTCCATGTATTTCATCTTCGGATCTGGCAATAACCGTTTGTACTGTTCCCGGTAGGGGGTGAAACTGATACCTCCATGGATAAATAATTCCAAATTAGGCCAGACTTCGTGTAAATTGTTCTTACCTGTTTTTTCCAGAATTTTGTTGATCACCGTGAGGAACCACGAAGGGACACCAGCCAGACAACGGACATCTTCTTTTATGGTTGTCTCACAAATTTTTTCGATTTTTTCTTCCCAGTTACTCATCAGCATGATGGAAGAATCAGGAGTCTTCATCATATTGGCCCAGAAAGGAGTATTTGAGATCATAATTGCTGACAGATCACCGAATTGACAGTTGTTGTTGCTTTTGCTTACTTCGCTACTACCGCCCAGTGCCAGGGTTTTACCACTGAATACCTGGGCCTCAGGATTGAGTTTGTTGAAAATAGCGATGACATCTTTACCTCCCCGGAAATGGCATTCCTCCAATATGGTCGGGCTCACCGGAATAAATTTACTTTTGGCATCCGTTGTTCCGGATGATTTAGCAAACCATTTGATATCTTCTGGCCATAGCAGGTTGTTTTTGCCTTCCATCATCCGGTGGATATAATCGCTGATATCTTCGTAATGAATGATTGGCAACCGTTCCCGGTATTGTTCAGCTGTCAGGATGGTACTGAAACTGTATTTTTGTCCGTATTCTGTATTCGCAGCCTTATTAAGCAGGTCCTGCAAGGTATTCCGTTGCACTTTGATCGGATTAGCCTTAAAATAGTCTATTTGTGTCAGACGTTTTTGAGTGAATAACGATAAAATGGAGTTAATAAAAGCCATAAAATAAACTCTAAACTAAAAAATGTTTGAACTATAATTTATGATTGGTTTGAATTTGCCTGGTCAATAGGCCGATCCATAGATGCTCGGAACTTGCATTTTAATTTTCGAATTGGATTTCCAATTGTTGATTCAGTAAATTGAAACTCATGCGATGATAAGCTGTTGTTCCGGATAATTTAATCCCTTTCCGGTGTTCTTGGGTTGGGTAACCTTTGTTTTTTTTCCAGTTGTAAACCGGAAATTGCTCATGAAGTTTGTTCATATATTCATCCCGGTGGGTTTTTGCCAGAATTGAAGCTGCCGCTATGGACATATATTTACCGTCGCCTTTTACAATACACAAATGAGGAATATCTTCGTATTTCTTAAAACGGTTACCATCTACAATGATGTGTTCCGGATGGACGGAAAGTTTGTCTAAAGCTTTATGCATGGCTAGGATTGAGGCATTTAATATGTTGATTTGGTCAATTTCGTGATTGTCGACAAAAGCTACTGCCCAGGCTATAGCTTCCTGTTCAATGATAGGGCGTAATAAGTTCCTTTGTTTCTCACTAAGTTGTTTTGAATCATTCAGTAACTCATTGGAGAAGTTTTCCGGGAGAATGACGGCAGCAGCTACTACCGGTCCAGCCAGGCACCCCCTGCCTGCTTCGTCACAACCAGCCTCAATTGCCGAAAGCTTGTATTTTAATTCTAACATATGAAATTTCAGATAATTATTTTTAACTTGAAATTATGCTGTAATTATTTGCTATACGTTTATAACCTGAACTTGTGGTTTACCATTGTTTATTTACTGATTTTTCAACGACTAACGTTCGCATAACGTTGTTTATTCTTATTTATTTGCCATTATTTTTTATTTTGAAACTTGTTCCAAAATTTATCTACCTTTGCAAAGGTAATCATTTTCAATTTTAATGTTCAAGTTTCACTGATTTATGTGGTCAAAAGAAGAAGCGAAAGAAATCCGGATAAATTTTTGGCAAAATTTTAAGCGTTACTGTTTAAAACATCGGATATACCGGAAGTGGGTGTTAACAGGGGTTAAGATTAAATCTACACAATTGAAATTTTATGCTGACGAACAGAAGGCATTGGTATTATTCCAGATTGATCATAAAAGTGATTTACGGCGGTATGAAATTTTCGAATGTTTTCAGTCCTACCGGAAACTGATGGCTGTTGATTGTGGTGAGGACCTGAAATGGGAAGAAGAATATACGGGAATCGGGGAACATCCTGTAAGTGCCATCTATTTTGAGTTGACAGGAGTGAATATATATTGCCAGGAAGATTGGGATCAGATTTATGCTTTTTTTGCTGGGAAGATGCCTTTGTTGGAGGATGCTTATTGGGAGTATCGGGATCTGATCACTGAGAGATTGAAGGGAGATTAGAGCATTCATTTTTTTCTTACTGTAAACTGTGGAGTGATGCCATGGAATATTGCCTGAATAGAAACGATAGTTAGCGTTAGTTATTTGTGAGGAAAAAATCCCCATTTTTGAGTTTTGTTTTCCCCAATTTTCCCCAGACTTTATAAAAATGATTTTAATTAAGTTGTTTATAATTAGGAATATATACAACTGTAACATATCGGGTACGGAATTTGTCTTATCTTTTTCAGAATTAAATACTAAAATTTAAAGTCATGAAAAAATTTGTCATTTTAGGAATAGGGGCTTCTGTGTTTTTTATGAGTAGTTGCGTTGAAAGTTCCCAGAAATATAAGGATTTGTTAGCGCGTGCTGATTCTCTGAATGCGGTGAGTGTTATGCAGACTCAGGAATTGGAAGGGATGTTTGCTGATATTAATGATATTACTGTGGGTATGCAATCCTTGAGAGATGCAGAACATTTGCTGACGCTGGAAGCCGAAAAAGAAAATAAAGCTGGAAGTAAGTCTAAACAGCAATTGAATCAGTTGAAAAATGATGTCCGGGCAATTACGGAAGCTATTGCAGGTTATAAATCACAGATAGCAACGCTTGAAAGTAAGAATAAGAGCCAGTCTGCTGAATTTAAGCGTTTGATTGCTAATCTGAATGCAGAATTGGATGCGAGGAGTGCCAAGATCACGGAGATTACGAATCAATTAGCTGCTGCTAATAAGGAACTGGCATTTAAGGTGGAAGAAGTGAAGGTGTTGACTCAAAATGTAGATTCCCTGGATAAGGAAACGAAAGGTCAGAAAATGATGATTGCTGAACAGGATCAGACCATTCACATGGCAAATTATTTGATTGGTAACCGGAAAGAATTGAAAGAAGCAGAAGTGATTTCACGGCAAGGAATTTTCTGTCCTCCGATTGTGTCATCACAGGCTCAAAAAGCTGATTTTATCAATATTGATATCCGGGAAACAACTGCAATACCGGTAAATAGTAAAAAGGCAAAATTACTGTCCGTACATCCGGCTGATTCTTACACTCTGGAGGCTGGTGAAGATGGTAATCTGGTATTGAAAATCACAGATGTTACTGCTTTTTGGAAACAAACCAAATACTTGGTTGTTATGATAGGATGAAATGAGGTTAGCTTAGAATTTTGGCGGAGCGGAAGCTCCGCTTTTTTTATGTTGCGGATACGATAAAAACATTTATTTTTGTAAGATTATTTGAGTAGCTTGTAGAACTCTCTGAATGTGTAATGAAATGGACATTGGGTAGATGCAAGTTGGGAGGAACAGGAATGGTATTTCTATAAGGTAAAAGTCATTTGGAAGCAGAAGAATTATTGATTTTTAATAGAATGCGACAAGGTGATCCCTCTGCCTTGGAATACTTTTTTCAAAAGTATATGGAACTCTTGTATTATAGGGCTTTGGGGTATATTAAAGATCCTTTAGTGGCAGAGGATATTGTGCAGGAAGTGTTTATTCATTTCTGGGACAACCGGAAAAAATTGGAAATCAGCTTGTCTGTTATTGCTTATCTTACCCGTTCTGTAGTAAATGGTTGTAAAAATTATCTGGAACACCTCAGTGTCCGGCAACGTTATGAACAAGACTATCAGCATGAAAATCAAAATTTGACCGAGAGGAAAGAATACGATGAAGAAGAATTGGAACAACTCCGGATACGCTTGAGAATTTTTGTAGATAGTTTGCCTGAGAAGTGTCGTGAGATTTTTATATTAGCTTGTATAGATGGATTGAAATATCGTGAGGTTGCCGAACGTTTGGATGTCTCTGTCAATACAGTTAAAACCCAGGTGAAAAGTGCCTATGCTAAGTTGAGAGCAGATTTTGATTTAAAAGATCAGGAGCTGATCGTTGTCTTTTTGTTATTTCAGCATTTATTGTAGAGTTTATTCGTATTTTTCTTTTTCTTTTATTTTTTTCCCGATTTTTTTCACCCTGTTTTTTAGTTTACCTGTCATATAAATGTCAAGGTTGAAAGAATACTATTTTTATTAAATTGTTGAATACTTGGACACAAAAAGAATAAGACAAATTAATGGTTCGTTTTTTTTGTGATTCTCTAAAATTAAATGAACGTGATGAACGATAAATGATGAATACCTTTGACACTTAAATAGTGAGGAAGGAATAACGACAGACGACTGAAGGTTGATGATTGTTAATGAATAAGTTAAGTTAATCAATAAAATGATTATCATAACATCGTGAAGAAGCTATATTGTTATTCATCGTTGACTTTTTATCGTTACTTGAGACAGAAGGACCTGATGGATTTTTAACAAAAAAAACGAACGTTTTTTCAATTTGAATCTATGGAAAATGAAGAGTTAAGAGAACTGTTGGGAGAATTGCTGAATAAAGACAAGCCTTTGAAAGAGCTTTTAAATGGATGTGATGAAGCTAAAAATGAGGAATTCAATATTCTTTTGCACCAGTTGGACGAATTGGCCGGTAAATCTTGCATTCCGGATAAGCGACGGATTTGGAGTCATATTTATCAGCAATTGATCGAAAAACGCCGGAGGATTCAGTTTCGTCGTTGGTCTGTTGTGGCAGCTGTTTTATTACCTGCCATTGTTGCGGTGTCCTTCTTTTTCTATTTTCAATCCTCCCGTCCGGAGTCATTGCAAAACCGTCCGTTGGCAACTGTAATTGATAGGAATCAAGTCCGTTTGTTGTTGGATGACGGACGGGTAATCCATGTACAACAGTTGAAAAAAGA
>URJC01000208.1 GCA_900548135.1 uncultured Odoribacter sp.
ACCTACAAAGGTAAACTGCAGAGTTAGGTCCTTCGTTTCCGGACAGGTCAGTGAATACCTGCCATTGGCATCACTGGTAACACCCGCAGAAGTCCCCACAATCATTATCGTAACTCCGGGAAGTGGATTACCGGCCCTATCCGTTACCTGTCCCTCAACCTTGCGGGTCTGTACTTGTGGCAGCCCCGGCTTTCCCGCCTTTACGACAATGATCTTGTCTTCAAACTGATAGATGAAATCCTTGCTCCTAAAAATTTGCTCCAAAACATTTTCTACGGTTTCAGCCTTCACTCGAATGGTTACATCCCCAAAACTCTGACACTGCTCCTCATTGTAAACAAAAAAGAGACCTGTCTGCCTTTGGATTTCTTGAAACAAAGTTTGCAAAGTCGCCCGTTGAAGATCCAGATTCACTTTTTCCTGCTGCGCAATCACCCGGGCCGATACGCTAAACGAAAAAAGAAAGGTAAAAATGACACATAGTCGCATTACACACCAGATTTTGCGTCTTTTATGCTCAAAAAATTTGAGCAAAAGCCAGATTTTTTTCATAAATTTGTTCGTTATAGTTTATATTATGAATAAGGCATTGGTGGAACAATGCGTTATTCGGATAATTCAGTACGGAAAGTGGTGGAACGCTTTCCGTACATTTTTTTAATTACATACTAATCATCAAAGTTTTGCCTTTTATATTAAAATTTATTCCCACACTTTGCGACAACGCCTTCAAAATGGTTTCAATCCGGTCATAACGTTTAATACATCCCGTAAAATGCAATTCCTGCAAACTCGGATTCTGGTAAAATACATCCATATCATACCACAATGACAAAGTAGCCATAATCTGTTGCAAAGGTGCATTATTAAAAATAAGCAATCCCTTTGTCCAGGCATAATAAGGAGTTACATCTGTTTGCTGTACGTTCACTGTTCCGGTCCGTACATCAAAATCAGCCAACTGGGAATCGGTCAGTAAGAACTCTTCTGTACATCCTTTCACCGTAATCCCGATTTTCCCTTCTACAAGAGCCGTCTGGATCCGACGATCCAAATGACTATTAATATTAAAGGTAGTTCCGTAAACTTTTACTGTCATATCTCCCACTTGTACCAGAAAAGGAACAGTATCCTTACTTACTCTGAAGTAAGCTTCTCCTGTTAACTCCACTTTCCGATGTTCTTTTCCAAAAACAACCGGATACTTCAAGGAAGAAGCCGAATTTAACCGTACAATAGTCCCATCCGATAAAGCAACCTCATATTCACCTCCCCGGGGAATTTTCAGTTCATTCAACTGCACCAATGTTGAGCTGTTTTCACTTTTATATATCAATCGTTCGTCTTTATTGACAATCTGACCTCTTTCTCCCAGATCCACAAGCAATGAATCCTGATACTGTAATTTTACTTCCTGTCCGTTAGCAAGTATTAAAAACGCTTTTGCCTCTCCCGGCTTAATTTCATTTTCAACTGCAAATCCGGCAGGCTGTTCAGAGATCATATAAGACCTGAAAAAAATCCCCCCGACACTCAGAAGTAAAACAACCACTGCAGCATAAACCGAATATCGTCTGAAAAAAATTTTCCGTCTATTTCCAGCAATTCTCCTGTCAAATTTTCGGATAGCTTTATCCAGATCTATCCTGTTACGCAACTCAAAACGCGAACGAAAAGAACGATCCAAGCAGATCTTCTTAAAAAAAAGACGGTTTGATTTACTCTTGCCAACCCATTCCATCAATTCTTTCTTCCGATCCTCCTGTATTCCGCCTCCCAAATATTCCAGTAATAATTCAATTATTTCTGTATTCATTGCAATTTATTGTCTTCTTTTATATATAGACACTCAATCACTTTAAAGGAGGTACAGAAAAATTAAATTTTATCACAAAATTTTTATTAAAAATCCTTCTGAAACATTGATTTTTCTTCCATAGAATATTGAATGCCATTGTACCCAATAAGGTACTGCCAATCATGTATTCACGTTGTCTTTACCTATATTTTAATTGCACTTATCCCGGTTTTCAAGCAGATATTGGGCACCTTTTGTATCATGAAACAAATAATCCGGGAATTATAAAATACCTACAAACCAATACATTCCTAAAACACCCAACTGTTCCCGAATATAACGCATAGCCCGTTTTTTCTGGGTTTTCACTGTCAGGAGAGTAATCTGAAGCAGATGAGCAATTTCTTCGTTTCCTTTTCCCTCTAAATGAAGTAAAAAAACTTCCCGGCAACGGGGAGGCAATTCATCAATTACTTTAAAAAGACGCCGGTATAATTCTTCTTCAATCATTTCAAAATCATCCTCTGTATCCTCCTTATGGCAGATGGTATAATCTCTATATCTCTCTTCAATCTTCCTGTGCCTGATTCTATTTAAACAAGTATTCCGTACTGAACGATAAAGAAAAACACAAAAACTATTGTAAGAAAGAAACTTCTCTTTCTTTTCCCATACCGCAACAAAAAGCTCTTGTATAATATCCTCTGCTTCTTCCTGTTCCTCAATATATCGCATAGCAAATAACACCAGCGAACGATAGAACTCCTTAAAAAGCTCATGATAAGCCTCCTCGCGCTTTTCATTAATCTGCTCTATAAATAAATCTTCTCTACTTTTCATATTGCACATCCAGCATAAAACAAAAATAGAGAATAAATGGAAAAATCAAAAATAAGGTTCTGAAAAACAAAATTTCGGAAGATAATATATCTCCCGAAATTTCATGATATAGTCGAAAAGTTATGTTCAATTATTCTTTTTTACCTTTTGGCGTTCTTTCTTTAATAAAGGCCAATTAGGATCGTAAACATGTTCAGTATTCAAAATCGTTAATAGTTCCTGTACTTTATCAGGACGTTCAGCAGCCAAGTCATGTACTTCTGAAGGATCTGCTGCTAAATTATACAATTCTGTCTTTATTTTATTTTCGTCTTTTGAAACATTCAGGCGTATCAATTTCCAGTCCCCTTTACGTAATGCCTGACGTCCTCCCCCTTCGTGGAATTCAAAATAAAAATGATCCTGCTTTTTTTGTTTACCTTTTCCAGTCAACAAAGGCATCAGGCTAATGCCATCAATATGATTCTTTATTTTTACTCCTGTTAATTGAGCAAATGTCGGCAACATATCCCAAAACGAACACATAAAATCAGTCTTTCCCTGCCGGATAACATCAGGCCATGCAACGATAAACGGCACCCGGATACCTCCTTCATATACATCCCGTTTATAACCACGGAAAATGCCATTGCTATTAAAGAAATCAGGATCGGCACCACCTTCTTTATGAGGTCCGTTATCACTACAAAATACAACGATAGTATTTTCATACAATCCCAATTCTTTCAGTTTCTCCACCACCTGACCGACATACACATCCAAACGGTAAATCATTGCTGCAAATGTAGCATGCGGTTCCTTTTGGGAACAGTATCCACCATTACGGAACATCGGTCCAGCATCACATCCTTTAAAAGGTTTTTCCGGATATTTACCCCTAAATTTCTGTATAATACTATCTTCAGGAACAATTAATTCTGCATGTGGAAGTACATAAGGTAAAAACAAAAAGAAGGATTTATCCTGATTTTCGTCCAGAAATTGTAAAGCCCTTTCATGAATCAAATCCTGAGTATATGACCCAAAGCCACCATTATAATTACCAGTCAGTTCCACACGTTTCCCATTATCCCACAAATGATCAGCATAATAATTATGCGCCTGTAATTGCCCATTATATCCAAAAAAATCATCTACGCCCTGCTTATTAGGATCTCCTTCGGCATCCGGCGCTCCCAGACCCCATTTTCCAAAACATCCGGTAGTATATCCCGCATTTTTAAATACCTGAAAAATACTATTGATTCCTGCAGGTAAAGACATATCTCCTTCCGGTTTCACTCCTTTATTGCCCCGGATCGGAGAATGTCCGGTATGTAACCCAGTCATTAAACTGGCACGTGAAGGAGCGCTCACTGTCGTTCCAGAGTAACATTGTGTAAACCGCATTCCTTCCAAAGCCAAACGGTCAATATTGGGAGTCTGGAATTTTTCCTGTCCATAACAACTCAAGTCTCCATACCCCAAGTCATCAGCAATAATAAAAACCACATTCGGAGCTTTCTTTTCTTTGACAAACGGTGCAGCACTTAAGGCTTGTCCTGCATTGAACCCAGCTAATATACCGGTTAATAACAAAGTTTGATTCATATCAATAGTTATTCTATTATTTAAATAGTCAACTGTCCGGTTGCCCGACGACTCCAGAACAGCTTAATTTTTACATACCCTGATTTTACCTGGTTCCGTAAACCAATGTACGTGTACCATCCCAGCCTACCGCTTCAATCCGGGTAGAACCGTCCGGATAAGCTACGGTAGTAGCAGATTTATCGGCATAATTCGTAAACGGTAACGTAGCTTTTACCAATTCATTTCCGGCATATGTCTCAAACACTACAACATTTTTCCAGACAGAAGCGGTCACTAACCGGGAGGAACCGCTACCAGAAACTCCCTTACCGGTTGTCCCCACGACTGCTGCTTTATTCTTGAAAGCATCCACACTATTTCCGGAGATATAATAAATCACCGGAGAAACTGGTTGCGGATAATTCATTGCATTAATTTCTGCCTTAAATTCATCCACTTCTTCTTGGGTAATGATCAAATGTATAGCTCCCCCATAATCTGATACCTCATGGTCATAAGGTTTCAACATTCCGCACTTTTCAAAGAAATCCAGCATATTTACATTCATCACCTTGCAGGTATTCCGCATAAAATTAAACTGCAATTCTTTATTACTTAAACCGGTTTCATCTGTTCTGCGAATAATCTCTATCAATTGCGGATAAAAATCTTCTACACCCAAACCGGCAATCTTATTAAACAGCTGCAATTGCCAAAATGGACACAACCGAACAAATAAATCACCTGCTCCTGTTTCCGGATTCGGATTATTCTGTCCTTTTTGGAACAACCAGTTCTGTCCTCCGATAATACCATTATTAAAGTAACAATTAAACCGGTTTCCAACCATAGAAGCCCCGCCTTCCCCATCACCGATCTTCTCCTGTTCCAAACGCAGGTTATCAGGCGTATAATGATACTGAACTGTAGCGGAGTAAATATTATTAGTCACTTCTGTCGTGCCCTGCCATTTCAATCCCGGTCGTACCTGATTGACATGCCCGAACTCATGTCCGATTTCCCAACTATTCGCACGAATATTTTCTGGTATGACATTTAAAGACGGGAAAGAAACT
>URJC01000209.1 GCA_900548135.1 uncultured Odoribacter sp.
CCTTGCGAATGATATTTTTCATACAATTCCCGCATGTGGGGATGGGAATGGCGGCAGGCATGACACCACGACCCCCAGAAATCAATCACCACGTATTTGCCTCTGTAATCCGTCAGTTTCACCTCTTTACCTTCCGGGGTCGATCCGGAAAAATCAGGGGCAGCAACCCCTACGGACGAGTTCTTTTTGGCGGTAATCTGAGCCAGCAGTTCCTGTCCGGGCCCGCTTTCCTGTATTCTCCGGGAAAGTCTGTTAAAATCGGCTTCCAACTCTTCTACCGGACTTTTCCGTATCTTCCCGCCCACCTCCATCAGGCTGATGTAGCTATCGGGATGTCCGTCACAAAAACGGTTCAGTTGCCGGTTATATTTCTGAGTCAGCACATCCAATTTTGCATCCATTTCTTTCTGCTCTTCAGCAGTAGGTTTCACCTTACGGTTATAATCCAGTTTTGCACGGGTATTCTCATATCCCATCCGTTTCATGGGTCCGTAAAGCTCATATAACTTTCCCCATTCCTTCGCTACTTTTTGTCCTTTTATCCGGGCAACAGGCCACTCTTTCAAGTCAAAATCCACTGTTACCTGTTCACCGGGTTCGATATAAACAGGCAGACCGCGCACAGGTAAATGGGAGCCTTTAGCATCCACTACGATTGAAGGATAACCAGCCATGGGATAAAGCTCAACGATAGTAAAATCATTCAATTCAAGCTCAATACTGTATTTACCACTCTTATCTACGTTCACGGGATAAGAATCCCCTTTCAAATAATAAGACAACCTCAGGTTTTCCGGGTTCTGAATCTGTCCTTGAATGCTCGTTTTCTTTTGAGCAAAAAGCGTAACGATATTTAGCAGTAATATTGCCGTTACGATAGTTCTTTTCATCTCTCTTCAAAATTATACAGTGTTACTATTTTCTTGTCAATCTTTAAAATCACATTCTCCGCTTCCTTGAACAGCTCTAAACTCTATCTATCCGGGAACACAACCTGCTCAAAACGAAGTCGACCGGCAACCTTTACGCAGGCTACCAGCCGACATATACGTATTATTCAAAAGGAGCGGTATCAGGATAATATTCCGGATCAGGAGTATGAAGCCTGTCCAACTCTTCGTTGATTACGTCATAATCCAGGAACGTCTGCAAAGAATAGTGGTCTTTCATGCCTGCCAATTCATAGATGTAGCGCATAATCAACTCACGCTGAACGGGGCTGTAATAGTTATTGTCTTTTACGCCACTGTTCGGATAGTTGCCGGCATCCTTACCCATCACATTGATAAGCGAACTACGCCATGCACCATGATTATAGGTGATTGCCCCTTCCTCAATCCGGACATTGCGGTATCTCATCTTCCGCAATTCTGCCCAGGCCCGGTTGACAAATTCATCAGGATTGTCGGTCAGTTCCACATCCAGATAGATTTGAAATTTTCTCTGTTGCTCGCGGAATGACTCATACTCTTTTTCCGGCCAGGTTTCATCTATAGAATAATAATTCTCATGGAATTTGCCGAAACCATGTCCCATCAATTCATGCCCCATCATGGAAACCATATTGCCCCCAAAGGCAGGCAGACAAGCGTGGGCAATACCACAATTCGGATTCCTGTCCACAGCATTAGCTTGTGCTTTTACTCCCCCGACATAACCAACATCTCCTGCAACTTGCCTTCGTTGAAAACCGGCGTATTGTCATAAGCATACCTATAAACCGCTTCCAGCTGCGTTTTATTAACCATAAACATATCTGACCCTCCAATGCTTGTACTTTCCATGCCATGATAGGTGCCGATAGGAGTTTCATAAGTATGTCTGTCGGCCTGTTTACCGAAAAGATCCACCCCGTATTCATTCGGATAAGGAACTGCATAAAGATTGAAGAAATTCCTGTGGGAAGCGTATGGTTCCAGGGCAAACAGCTGCTGTGCGATAATTTCGCAAGCCTGCTCCAAACGTCCGCCCGGCAACAAATCCTCTTCCAGGAAGAAGGTGCAGACCAGGACAATGTTGATGCCTTTTCCGCGGGAAGCCCTTTGCAAAGTCCTGTATTTTCCGTATTCGTAACCGCTTTGCTGTCGTGTCAGGGTAACGGTGTATTTCACTCTCGGCATATCTTTGTCGAAAATGACCAGTTCCACCGGCTCCCCGGTATCAATAGCCCTTCCCGTCGAAACCTTCTCTTTCGCCAACACATGAATGACATCCTTGCCTTCCCCTTCGCTTTTGTCCAGGGTGAACCAAGTGTCATCGCTCAATGTTGCCTGCCATTTGCCCGGTATGTTTACCTGTATTTCCTGCGATTTACACAAACCGCCAATCATTCCTGAACGGGGCAACACCTCTGTATTCAATTTATTTGCCACTAATTTCACACTTTTGGCCACTTCCAGGCCCTGGTCTTTGCCATCGGTGTAAGTGACTTTCAGATAACCGCGTATGGCCTCCGCTTTGGAACGGTTCAGAGTGATGGTCACCTCACCATTACCCACTCCCTCAGTCGGGGTTACGATAAATTCACCGGTATCCCGGATAAGTTCCGCCGTCCAATGGCCGTTGGCTTCAATGGCAAGTGTCTGGGTCGTCACCTCATCAAAGGAAAGGGTCCTCTCGCCCACTCCCAATTCGGGCGTTTTGCCCAACGTATCATCATCACTGCATCCGAACAGCGATAAAGAAAACGCTATAAGTAAAAATATAATTCTGTTCGTTTTCATACTGATTAAGCGTTTTAAAGTTTCTTTGCTACCTTGATGTCGTCAATACATGAGTTTCGTGTTCCATTCGTTGCTTCTATCTTGATTGCCGTAACGTTACTATCGATATCTACTCCGATATGGTTCCAAATTTTGGTAGACAATACCGTAAATGGCTTTTCCGTCCAGGTCGTTCCGTCCACAGAAACATAAACTTTTAACCCCTTTGTACCGTTGCTGATGCAAAGATAACCGAATGTCAGTTCCAAATCCGTTCCACCATCGAAATCCAGACCGGTGATGATAAAGCTACAAGGACTCATATATTTACAATTGAACTTCCAGTTACCGCTCGCCCCCTCGTATGCGCCTTCTCCTTCTTTCCAACCAAGCGATGAAGATATGGTAGCAGGTTTAATCATGGCTGAGATTTTTCCATCGTCGGTACCGTCCCTCATATCACACCGGAAATAACCAGGTACTAATGAACCTGCAGGTTTATAAGCATCGTATGCGACAACACTGTAAATGGCTGCAGGTTGATTCTTGCGTAAGAATCCACCATCCATATCAAATTTTTCAAAATTATTCCAATAGTTATAGTTTACATCTATTGCTGTCTGGCTGTATGTTTTCGTCTCCGGATCATACATACCGTCAAAGTTTTCATAAAACCATACACCGTCAGCCGGAGCGGGCTTGCTTTCTATGAAAAACGAAGCAACATCACCATAGAAAACCTCCTCACCAATCTTTGCATACGGTTTGTAGTCATAACTCTGGCCGTATGCCAACATGACAGCCGTATCAAAAGCGATATTGACATTCGTCAAATCTGCCTCACAAGGAAGTTCCTGCCATACTGTGGTTCCCTGCACCAAATAAGCAAATCCCACTTCCGAAATCGCCAGCTCATCATTGTTAAATTCGCAGGTCCCCTTCATCGTCGCTTGTCTGCCTGTAACGGCAACCTCTTCGGCAATGCTCAATTTCGGGAAAGACTGGTTCAACCCCTGAATCACGGCAAGTTCCATGATGGTATCTCCGAGATTAAAACTCAGCACGGCCACCCGGGCATCCACTCCGTTTGAAGCTTCTGCCTCCAGTGTCAGTTCCGTCTCGCCGGCAACACCGTTTTCCGGGCTGACTGTCAGCCAAGAGTCTGTCGTACTCACGGTCCAATCCGCCGACACCGATACCCGGCGCTGCAATTTGCCTCCTTCTATGCCGAATACTTTGGTGTCCAGAAATTCACATACAGTGCTTTCCGTCTTACCGTCGGCAGTCTGCTTCACGGTGATTTTAATCTCCTCAGTGCCCATCTTAAAGGGCAGTTCCGCCGTCCGGCCGTTATCGTCAGTCAATTCTGCAAACTCAACCACCACTCCGGTAGTCCCTTTTCCTCCCTTCAACGGGGCAATCTGCAACCACTCAGGCAGGCTGGCAGCATCCAATGCCCACTCGCCGGCTGCCCTCACAGCCCAATAGAATGCACCTCCGTTGCGGTCGATTTCCCGATTGTTCAGGAGCTTGAGACCGCTCAATACAGTCTCTTCACCTCCGTTATCCTTTATTTCCTCATCGCCTTCATCGTTACAGGCAGTGAAAACCATTGACACCATCGCAAACACCACCGACAAGACCATCCAAAATTTATTTCTGTTCATATCTTTTCAATTTAAGCAACTTGTTTTTCATTCATCCGCATCAGCTTCGCTTTCGATTTCTGACACCATCCCCCAAATAGCTTTAGGATTGATTGTCCCGTATCCATCCATTTCCGAAGGGTTTGCAAGTCCTCCTGTCTGGAAAATCAGCCCGGCAATCTGCTCGTTCGTATAGTCGGGCAAACGGCGTTTGATTTCCGCGGCAATTTTTGCCACGTAGGCCGCCGACAAAGCCGTGGAAACAATCCGGGTATCTCCGACATTGAACTCATAAGGCGCACAGATCCAACGGTTTTTCAGTATCTCTCCCGGTCGGTTTCCTGTTTTTCCGGTACATCCCACCACAATCCAGTCTTTGGCATGACCGTGGCTTCCTACATTCTGCACGGCGTATGCCGCGCCCACATTGCCGGGATGATAATACACTTTCTGCTCGTCTGTCAGTTTGGAGGTATTCACATCCCCCCATTCCGGGAAGGCGGGCAGCACATGTTTTTTCCAATCCAATCCGCCCATCCGCAAACACAATTTCCAGGCATCCATACTGAAAGGGGTATAGGTCTCTCCGGCTGCGGCAATAACCAGCGGATATTCATCGAACTGGTTCAGCAGACGGTCCATATTGGCCTTTGCCTCCAACAGGTCCTCCACAGGAAATCCCAATACCACAATGTCACACTTTCCGCCTCCGGGATTAAAGTTCCCGCGACTTCCCGTCATCCGTACATGAATATCTTCATGGTTGGGAAAAAAGCCGGCTCTTTTATTCTTTTCCTGAACTACAACTGCTCCATAAGACTGGAATTGCCAAATCCAATAATCGTTGTTCAACACACCCATTTCCAATTCGCCGTCGCGTCCCTCATTGACCACCACCACATTCACCTCTACGCCT
>URJC01000210.1 GCA_900548135.1 uncultured Odoribacter sp.
TGGGGAGGAAGCGTAGCTTGCCTGGCTGCCTATACCTTGATTAGCAGTCTTGCTGTGGCTGTATTTTCTCCAGTCATTTTTTCTCTCTTGGGTGAACATGCTGAATTGGCTTTTGGGGATTCGGTATTTTATATTTGTAAACAAGTGATGCCTTTGCTGGTATTTCCCTGTGTGAGCGCTTTGTTATTGGAAAAGGTGGTTCCTGCCGTGCACTGCCAATTCAAAAGATTACAAATTCTTTCTTTCTATTTGTGGGCATTGGGACTGACCATCGTAACAGGAAAAACAGTCTACTTTATTGTTCATCAGGAAAATGCTGACATTGGTCAGGAATGGTGGATGGCTATATTGGCTTTGGGGATTTGTGTCTGCCAATTCGGACTTGGCCGTTATATCGGACAGCACTATGGGGATGCTGTTTCCGGAGGGCAAGGATTAGGGCAGAAAAATACAATTCTGGCTATTTGGATGGCACAGACCTATCTGAATCCCTTATCCTCTATTGCCCCGGCTTCTTATGTTTTGTGGCAAAATATAATCAACAGCTATCAGTTGTGGAAAAAGAAAGAAAATAAATCCTAACCGAAATAATACTTATATTTATGTTGCGGATTAGATTGCAAAAATTGTGAAACCCGCGAACCATTGGTATAAATCATGAGGAAGGAGCAGGTCCTGTTATGTAGTTAAAATATTATTCCAGGGTTCGTATTTCAGGGATTTCCGTTTCTCTAACTAAGCTTTTGGTGACAATAATGTCCTTTGGTCCGGGAATTAAAGGGCTGTGTTCAAGAACATGGCGGACCCGTAAAAATTGATCGGCCGTGAAATATTCCCGGTAGGAATAATCATAATCCATGATGTTGTAGGAAGTGAACTCTGTACCATCACATCCTTGCCGTTGTTTTTTTTGTTGATCCGTGAGATCAGTATGGCTGGATAACCAGCTTTCATATTCTTTTCGGTTATAATTGGGTGTATCGTCACAATAGTCTGTTTCGAGTTCACAATCTGATACGGCAAAAACATGTAGCAAACCTACATAGTGGCCTAGTTCATGTGCCATTGTTCTGTATGCATCTTCGTTTGTGATATATCTGTTATTCAAAGCAATGCCATAGGGAGTTGCCGGAAGCTTTGTATAATAGGTGTTATTTGCATCCAGGCCGGGCAAACTGTTCTGGCGGGGAGTGAATGGCAGGGTTGTACGTCCTGTTACATTACTTTCAACAAAGGTAAATACATATACATTGACATATTGATTCGGATCCCACATCAAGTCTGTGTCCTCCGTTCCTTTGAAAAAACTTTCCGAGTTTTTATAAGCTGTCGAACTTCGGAGTACGCGATGTATACCTGGTTCAGTCAGCTCCTTTCCGTCCGGGTCCTGAGTTGCTGGTATCAGTTCCATATTCATGTCTATATTAGTATTCCGGAATAACCGGTTGCATCCGGAAACCAGGTCCGATATGACTTCGGGTTTTACGTTTTGGAGAGTGTCTGAAAGATCACTGTAGATAATGTGAAAGATAACCGGTAATTGATAGTGATATTCTCCGGAAATCGTGTCTTGCTGGATACTGATGTCGGTATTATGCAGTTCACTTAAGATTTGTAAATTTGTGGAACGTGCAATTTTGGTATCATTGGCTTCAACAGTGATAATGATGTTTTGGGTGTTATATCCGGTTTCTTTATCTACTGTACACCAATCTGTTGTACCTTTTATTTCCCAATTGGTATTGCTATTGACGGTTAGTAGCCATGCCCCTCCGTTTCCGGAAAAATGTAAATTGCGCTCAGAAGTTTTTAATACTTGCGGAGCCGGATGGTCTTTGATACAGGACGATAGTCCGGAAATAATTATCAGGATGAATAGGATTAGTCTGATCTTCATTACTTTTCTTTTTTGAGATTTACAAAAATATAAAAAAGAAAGGGCTGACCAAAATAATCGGAAATAGAGAAGCTATAATCAAATATTTTTAACAAAATGGAACCAACATTCCGGATTTACTTCAGATTTTCAGCGGTTACCGGAATGTTGTGGCTGATTACACTAATTGGGGTTTTAATTGTGAAATCCAGTTTTGTATCCGTTCATTTGTTTTGTCTGACTCATTGTTTTCATCGATCGGGAGGCCGACAAATTTACCGTCAATGAGGGCTTCAGAATTGTCAAAACTGAATCCTGAAGGGTCTACTTTTCCAATAAAGGTACAACCTGTGTGTTGTAGTTCTTTGTAGATTAGTCCTAAAGCATCACAAAAACTTGAACTAAAAGAGACACCATCTCCACAGCCGAAAAGAGCCACAGTTTTGTCTTTCAGGTTCATATCTTTCAGTTTGAAAAGGAAATCATTCCAATCGTCCTGCATTTCGCCAACACCCCAGGTAGAACATCCTAATAGCAGGGTTGCATACGATTGTACGGTACTGGGTTGAGTGTCTGCGACATTGTATAGATCTGTTTTGCCGATTCCTAAAGCTGTTGCGATTTTTTCTGCTACATTTTCAGTGTTACCTGTAGTTGAACCATAAAATATTCCTGTTTTTTTCATATTTATTGAAATTTGGTAATTGGTATCTTATTCACTTTGTTTACGTGAATGCAGGGAAAGAAGACGTTGTAAAATACTGAAAAATCCCTAATTGTGATTAAAATGTCTGCCTGAATCAGGAACTTTCAAAATATCCGTTGGAAGTATTAGGTGGTAACTGAAGACTGAGGCGCAATTTATCCTAAAATTGTTTTGTAGTCTGAAAAATACCTATTTGTGGGGATTGCAGGATTCAAAATAAAATCGTTATTTCGCATGTTAAATTAATTTAGAATGAATAAACACATGAAATATGCCAGGACAGATAAGATGAGTGATCTTATTTGTGAAAATTATAGTTTGTTGCTGGTGATGAGTCGTTTCGGATTGTCTTTAGGATTTGGAGATAAGACGGTGGAGCAGGTGTGCCATCAACAAGGGGTTCATACGGCGACTTTTCTGGCTGTGGTAAATTTTATGGATGATGAATGCTGTGCTTCGGATGAATATCGCCAGGAAGTTTCTATAGAGGCCCTGATGGCTTATTTACAACAGGCGCATTCTTATTTTCTGGATTTTAATCTTCCGGTAATCCGGCGTAAATTGATCGATGCTATAGATTGTTCACAAGACAATGTGGCTTTTTTAATCTTGAAATTTTACGATGAATATGTAAATGAGGTGAGGGCTCACATGGAATATGAGAATCAGGTTGTGTTTGAGTATGTGAAACAGTTGTTACAGGGTGAGCGTGTTTCTGATTATAGTATAGCTGTGTTTGCAGCCCGTCATAACCAGATTGAAACTAAATTGACAGAATTGAAGAATATCATTGTAAAGTATTATCCCTCTAATACAAACAATAATTTATTGAACAGTGTTTTATTTGACATTTATTCTTGTGAAAAGGATTTGTGTTCTCACTGTCGGTTGGAAGATTATATGTTTGTTCCATTGATTATAGAGTTTGAAAAGAAAATTCAGGACAATGCAGCAAGATGAGACATTAAAGGTTGCGATTGCTGAAACCTCAGTGATTATTCGAAGTGGTCTGGCTTTGGTTTTGAAACGGATTCAGGGGATGAAGATTTTGCCTATTGAGATTGCTTCTCCGGATACACTTTCAGATTGTATCCGGCTTCATAAACCCGATATTCTGATTATTAATCCTTCTTTTCCCGGTTATTTTAATATTCAGAAATTCAGGGAAGATACTTCAGATTATAATATAAAATGTGTGGCTCTCCTTTGTTCGGTGGGGGATCAGTCCTTGTTGCGTTATTATGATGATGCCTTTTCTTTGTATGATGACCTGGAAATGTTGAAAGAGAAGTTGCTTAAATTGTTAGATGTAACAGATGAATTGGAAAGCGAAACTGGTCAGGACGTTTTAAGCAGCCGTGAAAAAGAAATTATAACCTGTGTAGTAAAAGGTATGACCAATAAAGAGATTGCCGATGCTTTGTTTTTGTCTGCCCATACAGTCATTACTCATCGCCGGAATATTGCCCGTAAATTGCAAATTCACAGCCCTGCTGGGTTAACGATTTATGCGATTGTAAATAAATTGGTAGAATTGCAAGATATTAAAGGTTATCTTTAAACATGAAAAAGGGACTCTCTAAAGAGTCCCTTTTATGATCCGGATTTTATTTGATTTCAATGGTTCTGCCTTCTTTTTCTTCCGGTTCGATGCATTGCTTTGGTATATCAATGGTTAATACACCATGTTCCATTTTAGCTTGTATTTTGTCTTTTTCTACATCCTCAGGTAGAATCATGGCTTGCTGGAATCTGGAATATGAAAATTCACGTCTCAGATAACGGCCTTCTTTTGGGCTTTCTTTTTGATCTTCTTTCTTTTCCATAGTGACAATCAGTTGATTGCCATTTTCAATTTTTATAGTAAAATCTTCTCTGGTCATACCAGGTGCTGCTACTTCTATTTCGTAGTTGGTTTTAGTTTCCTTGATGTTAATTGCAGGTGCTGTTGCATTTGCTTTTACCATCCAGTTGTTATCAAAGAAATCATTAAAGATATCCGGTAACCAATTTTGTGATCTTCTTACAGGTACCATAATTCAGTCCTCCTATTTTTAAGTTTAACTATACTATTTTATTTCTGTTTTTGTAACAGATTCACTTGATTTTCTTTCAATCTTTATGCCAGAACAAAGTGGAGAAAGAGAAAAAAAGTTTGAATTATGTATAATTGTTTGATACTTAATGTAAAAGGATGTTGTGTAATTATTTGTGTTTATATTATTGGTAATGAATGTATTGTGTAAAAATGTCATTTTTAAATTTCTGTAAATGAAATTTTGACTTAAAAACTGAAAAAATGACAGCTATTTTGTTTTATTTTACGTAAACAGGACATGATGAATTGCATAGATATATGGGATAAATACAATTGGACACCTGAGCCGCTACCGTTAGATTCAATAAAGGCATTAACTGATCTGCCCCGGAACATTGTGATCGCTCATAGGGGGACAACGTGTTGGGCGCCTGAGGAAACAGAGGTTGCGATGCGTTGGGCACGGAATGTGGGGGCGGATTATTTGGAATTGGATTTGCAACGGACGAAAGACAGGTATCTGGTTGCTTTGCATGATGAATCTCTGCTTCGTACAACTAATGTTGCTCTCCTGTTCCCGGAACGAAAAGGTTGTCCGGTTTCTGATTTTACATTGGATGAATTGCGGCAACT
>URJC01000211.1 GCA_900548135.1 uncultured Odoribacter sp.
TACGAAAAATCGAAAAAGGAAAAAGAGCTGATCGGTATTTACCTGACTTCACATCCGCTGGATCCTTACAAACTGGAAATGCAATTGTTATGTACTCCGATCGAGGAAATAAATACTAATCTGGAAGCTTTCAAAGGCAAAGAGATCACAATTGCAGGAATCATCACGGCCAAACGGGAAGGAAAAACTAAAACCGGCAAAGACTTCGGTATCCTGACCCTGGAGGATTTCAGCGGCACTTACGAACTGGCTTTCTTCGGAAAAGATTATACTGATTTCCGGCAATACTTCATCGACGAGACGGCGATCTATGTAAAAGGAAAAGTAGGGCCCAAATGGGGTAAGGAAGGAAATGAACTAACCTTTACCATTCAGAAAGTTGACTTACTGGAAGCAATTACCGAGAATGCCATCCGTTCCATCACCCTGCAGGTAGACATCGAGAAACTGACCCTGGATACCGTGACGGAAATCCACGAGCTCTTCACCACAGACGTCAATAGTGAAGCTTATAAAGCAGCACAGCAAAAAGCAGCAGAACAAAAAAACCAGAAAAGCAATGATCCGGAAGAACTTGAAGAACCGGCTCTGAAACAAACCGAAATACCACTGCATTTCATGCTTTTCGACCGGCAAGGTAACAATGTCAAAATGTTCTCCCGCACCTGTAAGATCAAAAAATCCAGGGAGTTGTATGAATATTTTGAAAATAACGATGCCATCAAAATGAAAATCAATTAAGGCCGATTAGCCTTAATTGATTTTTAACCTATACCTCCTGATATCATTTAGAAACAAACATTTTACCTTTTGTCATTTCGCAGACAAGCATAAAAAGAATACAGTATATTTTAACATTCAATTATCAGATGAAGATACCGGATACGATAAAAATATTGTACCTTAGCAGAGTGAAACGTTAATACTAACTTTTTAAAAGATAAAACTATGGCAATAGCAGTGAATGACTCTAATTTTGAGGAAGTTGTATTGAAAGCAGAACATCCGGTATTAGTGGATTTCTGGGCAGAGTGGTGCGGACCATGTAAGATGATGCTTCCGATTGTCGAAGAAATCTCTAAAGAATTTGAGGGTAAGATTACTGTAGCAAAGGTTGATGTAGACAGCAGCCAGGGGACAGCAGCTAAATTTGGCATCCGGAATATCCCGACTATCCTGTTTTTCAAAGGAGGATCTGTTGTTGACAAACAAGTAGGTGCAGTACCTAAAAATTCATTGGTAGAAAAAATTAACAAACTTCTATAAAAGTATATTATAGAAGTTCAAAGGGAGTGTCTGATAAATTCAGGTACTCTCTTTCTATTTGCATTCCTGTTGGAGATTAAAAACAAACATTCGGAACTATACCAGAATCCGGCCTCAGGAAACCACTTTATCCATCATAAAATCACCGGTTATCTGCATTCCTGATCTATTCCAAAACAAAATTATTGGTATCGGTTGCCTGCACTTCAGCTTTTGTTCCAAACAACGGAACCAGATCGACCATCTTTCTGACAGAATCCCGCACAATAGCAAACTTGCTCATCAACGAATCCTGAACGGATTTTGCCGGTTGCGACTTAATAGTTAACGGATTGATCGGTTTACCGTTCTCAAAAACCCGGAAATCCAAATGCGGTCCGGTTGCCAAACCAGTAGCTCCTACATACCCAATCACCTCCTTCTGCTTTACATGTGATCCTACTTTAATGCCTTTGGCAAAACGGGACAAGTGCATATAAGTAGTTGTATAAATACTGTTATGCTTGATTTTCAAATAATTTCCCCCTCCGTTAGCCTGATACCCTTTAGCAATCACACGACCACTACCGACAGCATATACGGCAGTACCTGTCGGAGCCGCATAATCTACTCCGTGATGTGCCCGGTAGCGCTTCAATACCGGATGAAAGCGGCTATTAGAGAAACGGGAGGATATACGGAAATAATCCAAAGGAGCTTTTAGAAATGCCCCCTGCAAACTATTACCCTGCTCATTGTAATAAAGCATTTCATTATCCTGCATAAATGGAATTGCATAATACGTACTATCTCCATGCCGGATAGAAGCTCCCAATACATTAAAACTGGCTAAACTCTTTCCGTCAACATACTCTTGTTCATATACCACCCGGAATTCATCCTCTTTCTGCAAACCGAAAAAATCAATTGTCCATCCAAACAAATTGGACAAAACAACAGCTAATTGAGGGTCTGCCCCATATTTTTGCATGGCCAGCCACAAAGCAGATTCCACCATTCCACCGACTTCATTGCGCCGCCATTCGACCGGATTTTCCCCGATAGTAACCTGATAATCACCACGTAAATCAAAAACGACATAAGACTTCGGATCTTTCTCATATACAAAAAACACATTCTCCGGAATACTGTCTCTGGTAGAAAAAACAGCATAAGTCTTACCACTTTGTATTTTCCGCACATCAAACACCTCTTTCGACTTTTCTGTCAACCGATGTACCTCACCTACAGACATGCCATGCTTTTGTAAAATGACCGACAGACTCTGATTCGGCTTCACAAATCCGTAATCCACATCATAATCATCTAACGGAATACCGTATTTATACACTATTTCTTTCACCTCTGTAGAATCAGTTACTTCCACTTCGTCCAATACACCAGAATCTTCTTCTCTTTTAGGAATAAAAATTACAACCAATAACACAATTCCCAACAAGGAAGAAAAAATGATTTGCTTTTTTTTAGTCATTATTTCAAAATTAACGAGTTGTATTCGGAGAGGCAAACCAACTTTGCCCGTTATTATCTATCCGTTTGCCGGTCCTGCCATCCGTCCGGTATAATTCCGTTTCCAAAAGGTAAACCAGATTATTGATACCGCCATACAGCACAATCCGACAGTGTATGATACTATATGCGACCATCCAAAACCCTCCGGAGCAATACACAGGTAAGTTGAACATACACCTGTCATAAAAAAGGCGGGAACCAGAGTAATCCAATAATTTTTACCTGCCGTCACCAGATAAACCGTTATCGCCCACAAAGTAAACACGGAAAGTGTTTGATTGGACCAGGCAAAATAACGCCAGATCATATCAAACCCTGCAGCATCCCTCAAACTATAAAACAAAAGGGCAATAGCAGCCAGAAACATAGGAACACAAATATACAAACGCCTGCGAATACTTTTTTGTTCCATTCCCATAAAATCTGCAACGATCAAACGGGCCGAACGAAAAGCAGTATCTCCGGAAGTAATTGGTGCAGCAATCACTCCTAAGATCGCCAGCACACCTCCCACAGTCCCCAGCCAATCCCTGGTAATAGCATCAACGATGACCGAAGCATTACTCTCTCCCATTCCGTTTTCATGGTAAAAATAAGTGGCTGCTGCCGCCCAAATCAAAGCCACAATGCCTTCCGTAATCATTGCCCCATAGAATACAGGCCGTCCATATTTCTCATTTTTCATACAACGGGCCATCATAGGCGACTGCGTAGCATGAAAACCGGAAATTGCCCCACAGGCAATGCTCACAAACATGATCGGAAAAACAGGCAAAGCAGAAGCATTGGGATGAGTATTCTGTATGCCATCCCACAATTCCGGCAGAACAGGATGATTAACATATAACATCACTAAAATGCCGACAGCCATAAACAACAAAGCAATAGCAAACACGGGATACACTTTGCCGATAATCTTATCTACCGGCAATAAAGTAGCTAAAACGTAATAAATAAAAACGATGACTATCCAAAAAGTAATATCCATATAGTCCGGCGTCAGCTTTGCCAGCAAACCTGCCGGCCCGGCAACAAAAACCGCCCCCACCAATATCATCAGGATAACCGTAAATGCCCGCATGACCTGTTTGGTTGTCATCCCCAGATAACGGCCGATAATTTCAGGTAAGCTCTCCCCACCATGGCGGATAGACAACATACCGGAAAAATAATCATGTACAGCTCCTGCCAACACACTTCCCAGTACAATCCACAGATAAGAGGCTGTACCAAACTTAGCTCCCATAATTGCCCCGAAGATTGGTCCCAGACCAGCAATATTCAAAAATTGGATCATAAAAATCTTCCAGGTAGGCAAAGGAATATAATCTACCCCATCAGCTTTTGTCAAAGCCGGAGTCTGCCGTTTAAAATCAGGTCCGAATACCCGCTCTACATAACGGCCATAAACGAAATAGCCAACAATTAATGTCAGCAAACAAATAGTAAATGAAATCATTTATTTTTACTTTTTCTGTGTCTTTTAGCCTTCCCTTGAGCACCCTTGGCTTTTTTAGTATCTTTCGCACTTTGTTTCCGACCGGCAGAACCATGAAAAACTCCCTTCCTGCCCCCGGTTACTCCTGCCTGTTTTGATTCACTTTTTTTCTCATTCTGCCCTTCTTCCGGCTTTACAAGCTCATAATCCAACTGACGGGCAACGAGATTTGCTTTAGCAACCCGGACCACGACCTGGTCACCCAACTGATAAGTCTTATGATGGTGACGCCCTACAATACAGTAATTCTTTTCATCAAACTCATAATAATCATCATCCAGTTCGGTCATAGATACCAATCCCTCACATTTGGACTCATCCAGCTCCACATAAAATCCCCATTGTGTCACACCGGAAATAGTTCCTTCAAAATTCTGTCCGATTTTATCCGACATATATTCTACCTGCTTGTATTTGACAGACGAACGCTCTGCATTAGCAGCCACTTGTTCCATATCGGAAGAATGCTTACAATATTCCTCATATTTTTCTTTATTCACAGCACGTCCATCGTCCAGATAACGCTGTAACAAGCGGTGTACCATTACATCCGGATAACGACGGATAGGTGAAGTAAAATGAGTATAAAAATCAAAAGCCAATCCGTAGTGTCCGATATTATCCGTAGAGTAAGCAGCCTTTGCCATCGTCCTTACCGCCAGAGTCTCTATCATATTCTGTTCCGGTTTATCTTTCACCTCTTTCATCAGGTTGTTCATGGAAGTTGTCAGGGCTTTACGGCTACCTGTTTTCACCCCATATCCGAAACGGGCAACAAACCGGTTAAAATCCTCCAATTTTTCCGGTAGCGGACTTTCGTGGATACGATAGACAAAAGTCTTTGCTTTTTTACCCGGTTTAGGTTTACCTATCCGTTCTGCGACTTTTTTATTTGCCAACAGCATAAACTCCTCGACCAACTTATTCGCTTCCCTGGAGCGTTTGA
>URJC01000212.1 GCA_900548135.1 uncultured Odoribacter sp.
AAAGACGCCCGCAAAGCCCGTGACTTCGGAGCTAAAGGTGTTGGACTTTGCCGTACAGAGCATATGTTCTTCGAAGGACACCGCATCGACGCCATGCGTGAAATGATCCTGTCTGACACGGTAGAAGGACGCCGGGATGCCTTGAATAAAATTCTGCCGATGCAAAGAGGTGACTTCGAAGGCATTCTCGAAGCCATGAACGGACTGGGTGTTACCATCCGTCTGCTCGACCCTCCTTTGCACGAATTTACTCCGAACGAACCCGCCTCACAACAGTATATGGCACAAAAACTGGGTATGCCGGTTGAACGTATCAAAGAGAAAGTAGATGCGCTGCACGAATTCAACCCGATGTTGGGTCACCGTGGCTGCCGTTTAGGAGTTACCTATCCGGAAATCACCGAAATGCAGGCCCGTGCTATCATTGAAGCTGCTTGTAACCTGAAATTGCGTGGTCTGGATCCTCGTCCGGAAATCATGGTTCCTTTGGTTGGTACCGTTAAAGAACTGAAACAGCAGGCTGAAATCATCAACCGTGTCGCTGCTATGGTATTCGAAGAAAAAGGAGTGAAAGTAGACTACAAAGTAGGTACGATGATTGAAATCCCACGCGCAGCAATCACTGCAGATCAGATCGCTGAAGTAGCCGAATTCTTCTCATTCGGTACCAATGACCTGACTCAGATGACTTTCGGTTACTCCCGTGACGACGCTGGTAAATTCTTGCCGGAATACATCAGGAAAGGTATCCTGAAAACCGATCCGTTCGCTGTATTGGATCAGGAAGGTGTAGGCCGTCTGGTTGAAATGGGCGTTAAATTGGGTCGTAAAACCAATGCAGACCTGAAAGTAGGTATCTGTGGAGAACACGGTGGAGAACCTTCATCCGTTATCTTCTGTGACTCAGTAGGTATGGACTATGTCAGCTGCTCACCGTTCCGCGTGCCCATTGCCCGTGTTGCTGCGGCGCAGGCTGCTATCATGCATGCTGGTAAGTAATAAGATTTTATTACAACCTTAAATATAAAGGACTTCTCAGAAATGGGAAGTCCTTTTTGGTAAGTCAATATGAAATTTCAGAGGAGCATCCATACAATTGCCCCTAATATAATTATTATAAACCAAAAGACTGGCTCAATTATAATACTGAACCAGTCTTTGGTATTCATAAAACAAATCAATTAATACCGCGGAGCTTTCCGGGCCCTATGCCAAACTTCTTCGCACCGTCGTCCGTCAATACTGTAAGTTAATTTTAGGGTATCATCTCCTATGAATTTATAATTCAATAAAAATACGGCCGGAGGAAACATTTGATTATTGTCATACTCCATCAGCACCTCCGCATACCGGTTGGCACTAATCGTATATTTTCCTTTCCGGGAAACCTGGAAATATTTTGCATTCCAATCGGTTGACTTCAGGTTCACATATTCCCCATTCTTTTTCAAAAGCTTGTAGCAAACCACAGGACGTTTCCCATCCTTATATTCCAATGTCCATATTCCAATAAGCGGGTGCTTCGGTTTTGCCTCCACTGTCTGTACACACAAAAGGCAAAAGATACACAACAAAATACCAGCCCTCTTTAAATTATTAAAACGATTCTTCATTCCTCATTATTTTTAAATTAAACCTTGCTTCAATCAAACTGATAAGTTACTATTTTTTTATATACACAAAAGCAGGCGCAAGTTCTTTCACTTTAGCCACAACGTTACAAGAACCAGGCGCGACGACCCGGATACAGGCACGTCCATTATACGCCTGAACTTTCCGGGAACCGGTAGAAGTTCCTTGATTCTGTATCAATTGCCCCTCACCGTTTACCTGAAACTCTATGACCTTTCGGGAATCCAGACAACGAACTCCCCTGGCGTCTACCAATTGAGCTTCAATTAATACCGTGTCAGTATCAGGTAAAAGAGTTTGTTTCAATACGATCCGGGATTCTTTTCCCCAGGACTCAGTCTGATATTCCTGATGTATGGAATCTGTAATCTGTTGTTTCTTATGATATCCGATAGCCTTCAAGGTATTATGCCCTTCTTTCAGTACCACCTGCCAATGCAAACCAGCGGCAGGAAAATCTGTAACCACCCGTTTTTTACGTCCTTGCGATACCCCATTGACAAACAATTCCACTTCAGGACAATTGGAATATACCAACACTTCTTTCTGTTCTCCGGTTTTCCCCCAACGTACCGGCCAGGTATGCCCATAAATATGAACCATAGGTTTTTCAGTCCAATAGGACTGAAAAACAAAATAACTTTCTTTCAGCGTACCATCGCGTTCCACAACCCCTTTCTGATTGACATAAGGCACAGGATTATTGGGACGTAAAGGTGTTGAAAAATCTTTAAAAGTCCAGAAAGCCGTTCCGGTAAGCCAGGGCATATTACTTTGCTCCATCAAATGCCAGTCGAACAAACGGATAATATAAGATTCCGACCAATCACCAGCATTCGCCGCACTTTTCACTCCCTGAAAATCACCTTCCATATGGCGGCGGGCATGACTATCGCCTCCCCATTCTACATGCAGGAAACGAGTTGCCGCTTGCATCCCGGCCCATTCCATTTCGCGGTAATCGCGGAAAGCACGGCTATACCAGCCAGCCCAAATCGTCGGCGAATACACATCGATGATATCTTTACAAAACTCACAACGGCGAATAGAAGTCATCCGTCCAGGGTCTAACTGATGTGCCAGTTCATTCAATTCTGACATAAATTGCCGGATCGCTTGTTTATCATACCCCTCAAAATCTCCGGGCCAATCAATTTCATTACCCAATCCCCACAATATCACAGCAGGATGATTGTAATGCTGTTCTATCATATTCACTAACATCCGTCTGGCCTGTTCTTTATATACTTTCCCTCCAAGTCCACCCCGGCACCATGGAATCTCTTCCCATACCAAAATACCCAACTCATCACACAATTGTAAAATCAGATCGGATTGCTGATAATGCCCCAAACGGATAAAATTCACTCCCATATCTTTCATCTGATGCATTTCCTTGCGCATCATATCTTCCGTAAGAGCCGCCCCAACCCCGGCATGATCCTCATGCCGGTGCGTACCTTGCAACAACAAACGTCTGCCATTTAAATAAAACGGTCCTTTTTCCTGAAATTCAAAATGCCGGAATCCAAAGCGCTCCACAACCTTTAATGAATCATTTCCCTGGCATAAAAGTAATTCACATCGATATAAAAGCGGGCAAGTAACATCCCATAATTGAACACGCTTCAACTGAGGTTCAATATTTACTTCTTTTTGTCCCGGAACTATTTCCAGAAGAGAACGGTAAATCCGATTCCCTTGGGGATCTTTTATTATGACCTCCAATTGCCCAGCTTGACGAACAGGCTCAGGCATATAAAAAGAAGGCGTAATCTTCAGGCTTGCATGCTTACCTTTCACATCAGTCTTTGCATCTATCCGGATACGTTCAAAAGAAAGGGACGGGACATAAATCAAATTAACATAGCGGTACAAACCTCCATACAAATTAAAATCCGACAAGTCAGAAGGGATCATTTCAGTATCCCGCCCATTATCACAACGAACGGCTAAAGGAATTTTACCTTTAAAACGCTTCCGGGCCACTTCTGATTGCTGAAATGCTTTCACCGCTTCAGTAATATCCAATGTCCAACCATCATATCCCTGGTTGTATAAATATAGACATCTGTTTTCTGTCCTGCCCCCTCAAATTCAAGTAATATACGTCCCTGACTATAGGGATTATTTAAATTCAGCATCGTACGATACCAACCAGGCCCCTGATAATAATTAACATCGGGGTCAACAGCGTCCTCAGCATTAAAACAATGAGGCAAAGTCACTTGGGTCCAAATCGGAACTTCTTCCTTTTTACCGGTAGCTCCCGCACGTACAACTTCCCAAATACTACCCATATCCTGACGGATAAATTCCCAACCCTCCGTCAAACGGATTTTATACTCAGCAGGCACCACACCTTTCAAGTTCATCACTCCGCTACATATCAATAGTGTCAATACAATCCATCTTTTTAGCATAACAAATTCACTTATTTCTGGTTTTCCAAAATTATTAAATTTCTCACAAGATGTATAAAATTCTTATAAAAAGAATCCCCAACAGGCACAAATAAAAATTTTACAAAGTCAAACAAATACAAACAACTGATTTACAAATTATAACTGATTTGAAAATATTTTTTATTACAAAGTCATCTCTTATATCCCCTGAAAACTATATTTTTGTTTTCAAATAAGAATCAGCTATGAAATTCAGACAACTGACAACAGAAGAAATACAAATCCTCAGCCAACAAAATTGTACGGCCCAGAATTGGAAAAAAATAAAAGTTGCTATTGATTTTACTCCTCAATATATTCATCATGTTCAATTTTCCGGCGACATCCAACTTGGAGTGTTCCACGAGGAATTTATCCTGGACGGCGGACTGTCAAAGCATTCCGGACTATGGCATGTCACTTTGCATAACTGTACGGTAGGTAATCATGTATTCATTGAAAATATTCCGAATTATATTGCCAATTATGAAATTTGTGACCATGCTTTCATTCAAAATGTCAATTTAATTGTCACCGAAGAAAAAAACGCCTTCGGTAATGGTATCTTGGTCTCGGTCTTAAATGAAACCGGAGGACGTGAAGTGCCTGTCTTCAATACGCTTTCTGCCCATCTGGCTTACATCATAGCGTTATACCGCCATTCCCCGGTCTTAACAGAACAATTAAAAAAACTAATAGAAAAATATACTGCCGGAATCTCCTCCTCAAGGGGAAAGATTGGCCGGCATGCCCACATCCGCAACACGGACACGATCCGTAACGTCATGATTGGAGACAATACCACTATAGAGGGGAGCTCCCGTTTAAAAAACGGTTCCATCAACAGCAATGCAGAAGCTCCGGTTTATATCGGTCATAATGTCATTGCCGAAGATTTCATTATTTCTTCAGGGGCCTGTATCACGGATGGAGCAGCGCTTATCCGTTGTTTTGTCGGCCAGGCATGCCACCTGGGGCATTTATTTTCTGCCCATGACTCCCTGTTTTTCAGTAATTGCCAAGGTGAAAACGGAGAAGCTTGTGCCGTGTTTGCCGGGCCTTACACCGTCACTATGCATAAATCCAGCTTACTGATTGCCGGTATGTTTTCATTTTTAAATGCA
>URJC01000213.1 GCA_900548135.1 uncultured Odoribacter sp.
CGGAGAAACACCGAGAAGAATGGCCATCTGGTCGATGAACGCCCCGGTTCCTCCTGCACAGTTGCCGTTCATCCGCAGGTCGGAAGGATGTCCCTCGGAGAAAAACACCATTTTGGCGTCCTCGCCACCGATGTCTATCATGGTGGAAACATCCGGATGGTATATTCTTATATATTGTGTGGCAGCCACCACCTCCTGCACGAAGGGCAGCGACCACCGGCGATACCCATTCCCACCGATCCGGTAAGACAGACGGACAGTTCCGCCTCTCCGAATTGTTCCCGTATGGCCCGCAGGCAGCCGTGCAGGCACTCCCTGACTTTCGCCTGATGTCTTTGATAAATATTCAGCACGACACTCCCGCTTTCCCTGTCGACCAGCACTGCTTTCAGTGTGGTTGATCCGATATCTATACCTATATTATATCTGTTCATACCAATATGTTTTACCCACATGTTTGACATACATGTCAAACATGTGGGTAAAAATAGGCATTTTTTGGGGAACAGACAAATTTATGGCGGGGATTATTGTTTGTTTTTTCTTTCCCTTTGGCTTCTTGCCAGGGATTTTACATGCAGGTGCAGTAGCGGAAATAGGACGGAAAAGGCTGAATTTAAATTTAAACAATACATATTTGAGCTATGCGCTTGTCAAATAATGAATATACAAAAAAAACAAAGTAATTTTTATGAATCTTAAAATAACATTGGCATGAGGGTAAAAATACAACAATTATTTTAATGCGCTACAATTTTTTCATTTCAAATTCTGTCGTTTCAATAGAAATTCCTGCCTTTGTAAAAAATATCAATGTGAAACTTTTTGAATACGCGTGGTTTATTGATTTTCATGAGGCTATAGAAGATTTGAAATCTATGGCCATGGAAGAAGATTGGGACTATAAGAATAGTCCTATCGGGAAAAATCCAATATTAGAAAATTACATAAAACACACATTTGTAAAGCTTTACGAAGAACAAAAAGTTTTGGAGTAAAATAGGCATTCATTGTTTAATACAGGGTTAGTCACTGATTATCAAGAAAAAATATTTGCATTATGCCAAAAAACAGAAGGCCTGGGTCTATCCAATGGTTTTTCTTAGGATGGTGTAAGGCTAGCGACAGAGATTTAATGAAATTTACCAGCCTGTCTGAAAATGCAAACTGCTTTGAAAATTCGTCAGATTTAATATATGGCACGAAATTAGAATTGCGTACAAATGTTAATCACATTATAGATGATAATATAGCAAGATTTCCGAAAGCCTTACAAGCTATGGATAAATATCAATTGGGCGTTTTGCTTCAAGGAACGATAAATGATGCCATTAGAAGGATTAGGCGGAACTATAAAACCAAGTTCCTCAATACTATGATGGATATTTACAGTTATTATTACCATTATGTTTGTCATCTAAAACATCTGCCGATTTAGCTTTGGTAATAGAAAAAGAGAATGGAGTTTATCGGGCATCAACGTGTTTAACACTTGATATGGCTGTAAATAATGCCAGATTAATTGCTAAACCAGACGATGAATGTTAAAAGTGTAAAAAACTTATAGGTATCAAATGATTGCGCTATCTTTGTAATCAATATAAGTATAAAGGATTATATCATTTAAGTTGAAAAATAAGTTTTGATTTACAAAAAAGAAGATATATTTAAAAGACAGATTTAAAGATTGATTATATGAGGGCACTTTTAAAGTGCTCTCTTTTTTTGTCTTATTTTAATGTATCCTTTTCGTTTCCTTTATAAAGCAGAGCCATGTACGAACATAAGATACCACCGATAGATTTGGATTGTGGTGTGACATTAACCCAATACGTCATGGTTGCGAAGTGGAAACCCTATCTGATAAACTGCATGACGAAAGGGATCCATTGTCCCGTAGAATTCGCAACGTGCGATAAAAGGAGCGGCGAGTCGCTCGTCCCGGTTATCCGCCTGATGGATGCCTGGGGTAACGAGCATCGGAAGATGTTCGATGAAATGGGGAATGTTATCTGATTTAGTACGGATTTTTCAAATGCATCTATTCACTTAAACGTGGATTGTCTCATCATCATTGCCTTGTCCGTTTTCAGCACCCTGAATTTCTGCCCGAAGAAATGCGCCTTTTGCATAGACCTGTGATTTCTCGTACATGGTGAGGAATCTGTTTTATTCTATTGTTGAAGCTCCTTGTTTCATTTTACTTTCAGTAATGCTGAAAATTTTAGTATGTCTTTAAACGTAGGTTTATTTTTTCTTTCTATTCCGATTCCGGGTTTTATCCCGTCAGACCGGTTCGCCTGGACCGGTCCGCTAAGGCTTTCCTTCTCTGACCGGCAGAAACGACCGGGTCGACAATTCCGATCACCGAAGACGGATTAGTAACGAAATAAACCTTCATTTTCACTGGTTAGTTACCAAATCCTTACCTGTTCCTTATCGGACAATAACGATAGTGGTTTGTTCACAAATAAAAAAATACACTTGTTGGGGTACCCGTTAGCCCGTATTTTAGATTTAAATAAATAATAAATAAACTATTTTAACTTTTTACTATGAAAACAATTTTTTTACGAGTGCTATTACTGTGTATGGGGATCGTTTTTTTTGCTTGCAATGATGATGATAAGGAAGATCTTCCGGAGCCGGCAGAATTACAAGTTTCACCCTCGAAATTGGAGTTTTTGGGGAATGGGGGACGGGATTCCGTGATGATTCTTACGCTTTTGGATACTTGGGATGCGGAGAGTTCGGAGACTTGGTGTAAAATAACTCCCTCCGGCAACTTGTTGCTGGTTGATGTGGAGGCGGTTACTATGCCGACGGAACGGGCAGCAGTCATCACCGTGACCTCGGGGGAAGAAAAGAAAGAGATCCCCGTTTTTCAAAAGGGAGCTTCCACGTTGACGGCAGAACTCGATACGGTGAGACTTGACGTTAAAGGTACGGCGGTCGACGTGAGAATAACGGCTAGTTCAACTGATTGGACTTTCTCGACAGAGTTGACGTGGTGTCACCTGAGCAAAAACGGCGAATATTTGGTGGTTGCGGCAGATCCGAACGAATCGGCAGATCCCAATGTAGGGGAAATATTTTTGACTTTGAATGAGAAAAAAGTGAGATTAATCGTGGAACAGGCCGGAGAAACTGCGAATGAAGATAAAGTGGGAGGGGTTTATGTTAATGAAAGTGGGGATGTTGTCGGAATTATCATTGCGATTACAGAAACCGACAAATATGTAGTGTCCTTAGAAGAAGACAACAATATGCCTTTTGCGTTTTTCTTTAATGATATAATAGATACGCGGGAGTATGAAAAGGATGGTAAAGCGGCATTGGAAAAAGTTAAACAAGAAAATAATTGGGAGTCCAACTATACATGGGCTGCAACTTGTAAAAACATGGAGACTTCGACAAAAGTAACAGGCTGGTATATCCCTGGATCTGGTGAAGATGTGGTATGGAATGCTTTGGCGGATAATTTTGACGTTTTGAACGAAGCCTTGACAGCAAATGGAGGAGACTCTTTGAGAAAGGGAAATTCAAGCGATAAGTATTGTACGTCTACCATGTGTATCGAGAATTCTTACGCTGCGATTTATCGAATTTTTTTAAATGATATTACGGATAAATATACGGCTGGTGGTATGGATTATCTATATATCCGTCCCGTTTTACATATAACCCAATAGAGAAGGAACCGAAATTTCAAATGATCTGCATCTGGTCGGTAAACAGGCTGGATGTAGATTGCTTTCTTCGGGGCTCTTTCCTCATTGTATCAGGTTTTTAGTGTATCATGAAAGGTAGGGAGGAATATGTCAAAGAAGATTTTACAATTTTTGGAAGATGTTAATAATAAGCGGGAAACGGCATGGAGGAGGTTATACAAAAATTATTATATCCCACTTTGCCACTATGCTCTGAAAATTGTAAATGACAGGATTCTGGCCGAAGATGTCGTGCAGGAGGTTTTGGTGCGCATGTGGGAAGTTCCCTTAAGTTTTGATAGCGTATCTGCCTTGATGACTTATCTATATCGTTCTGTTCATAACAATTCCCTGAAATTGTTGCAGGCGGAGAGCTGTGTGACGGCCAATCCCGTGGATCATTGGAGTGAGAGTAAATCTGCTCCTGAACCTGATATGCTGTCTGTGATTATTTTGGAGGAATCTGTCCATAAATTTCGGATGTTAATTGATCAATTGCCCAGGATGCAGAGGACAGTTATTCTGTTAAGTTTAGAGGAGAAAACCGTAAAAGAGATCGCAATGTTATTGTCAATTAGTCCGAATACCGTGAAGAAATATAAAAAAGAAGCTTACACTTTTTTAAGAAAAATGCTGTCTAACGATTCCTATATTATCTTTTCCTGATGTATGGATGTAATATACACGTATTCTGTGTTTTATAGGTGTATGCTTAAAATTGTTTACCAAAAAGGTACCTGTTTGACGTCTTTTTAGATTTTTAGAGTAAAAACGTTAGTTTATGCAAGAGAATTTGAATATACTTCAGGAGTTGTCCGAATTGATTCTACGGATTTTTACTACTCAGACTGGCCGGAAGGAGGAAGAGGGGGGGGGACATTCTCATTTGTCAACAGAAAAGTTTACCGAACGTTTACGGCAACCTGAACTTTTCGATGCGGGAAAGGCATTTCAGCAATTTGATAGAAATTACTTGTTGAGAAAACGGAGATTACGGATATTGTGGCAGTGGAGTGTGGCCGTGGGGATCGTATTAGTTGTTGGAGCGGGATTTATTTTTTATAATCCTGTTCTTATCCCGGAGACTCCGATAACCGTAGGGAGAAAACTGCAACCCGGAAAATTACAGCCGTTGGTTATTTTGGCTGACGGAGAACGGGTTATTTTGAGTGACAGCTCCATGGTTCTGAAAGAAAAAAATGGTTCTGTCATTTTGCAGGATTCGGGACGATTGACGTATTCTCCCTCTGTATCCAACGAAACTCTTTTGTATAATACGGTTACGGTGCCGCGTGGAAATGAGTTGCTGCTGTATTTATCGGATGGGACAAAAGTGTGGTTGAATGCAGATTCGGAATTGCGTTACCCGACGTTTTTTTCCGGGGAACGCCGGGAAGTGTGGTTGGTGGGGGAAGCTTATTTCGAGGTTGTTGCCGATTCGTCCCAACCTTTTTGGGTCTATTCGGCAAAAGGAA
>URJC01000214.1 GCA_900548135.1 uncultured Odoribacter sp.
GGAATGAAGCTTTGACCTATTTCAACAAAATGGATGAAATTTATGGTATCCACCGATGGCTCACCCCAGCAGAGCAAACGTATATTTCCAACCTGGAAGCAACAGAACAAGAACACATTCAGTTTGTATGGCACTATGAAAATTGTGCTGTACTCCTATGGGCTGCCGGTATCGTCGAAGAATTACCCTATCCTTCAGAGATTTGCGATATCCCGGTCATTGCAGCCATATTCTGGCAACACCAAGGAACAGAAGAGCTGTTAACTAAAGGCATAGCCCGCAGCAAAGAGGAAATCCTTGACATGGCAGACCTGACTTATCGTTATGATTGGGCTTGCGTTGATGCCCGTATCCATCATAAAGATGCCCCGGCACAATTAGACGGTGGAATTGTGATGGAACGCCATTATACCTTCAACTGGATTATAGGGGCGAATTGTGGAGCAGACTGGGATGATATACAACCAAATACTTGATAATGAAAAAATTATTTATCCTCATACTACCCCTCTGTATACTGAGTTTTGAGTCCTTCTCTCAAACAAATAACTTTATTGATCCTTCCGGAAATACCATTGGTTCACGGATCAGGGTACCCGTAGGCTACCAGCGGGAAACACTCCCGGAGGAATCTTTTGGATATTTTCTCCGTAACTTCGTTCTGGAACCGGATGGTACAAAAGTGTACTATTATAACGGACAGGAAAAAAAGAATCCGGTATATGTTGCAGTATTGAAAGCAGATGTCGGCCAACGCGATTTGCAGCAATGCGCGGATGCGGTGATCCGCTTAAGGGCAGAATACCTCTATCACCACCAGTGTTACGATGAGATCCGTTTCAATTTTACAAATGGTTTCCAGGCAAATTACCGAAAATGGGCAGAAGGGAACCGTATACGGGTAAAAGGGAATACGGTATCCTGGTACCAAGGGGCATCAGCAGATTATTCTTATCCGGTATTCCGCCGGTATCTGGATTGTATATTCAGTTATGCCGGTACCCTCTCCCTCTCTAAAGAGTTAACGCCTGTAGCTTTTCAGGAAATACAAACCGGGGATGTACTGATCCAGGGAGGCTCGCCCGGCCATGCCGTGATTGTCGTTGACCTGGCCGTCAATGCTCAGGGACAAAAGGTATTTTTACTAGCACAAAGCTATATGCCAGCACAAAGTATCCATATCTTAAAAAATCCGGAGAATCCCGCACTCTCCCCCTGGTATGAAGCAGACAACAGCACTGTGGTTCAAACTCCCGAATGGACTTTCACCACTAAAGATCTGAAACGCTTTAATTCCCAGTTTCTGTATAAACAGGTCCATCCTTCCCTATAGCCGGAGGCAAAACAATCTTATCCGCCCCGTCAAATGCCCAATCCGGACGGGAATCCAGTAGTATCGCCTGCGGAATTCCCAACTGCATACAAGCCATCGGTATTTCAATATGGCTGAACATTTGAATAATAAATTTGTACAGGGTCATTTCTTTCAAAAAGTTTAATTGCTTACCTTTGCCAGCAGACAAAGAATTTATCTGTTTCAATTATTAAGTAAGATTTTAGCATTCATATTCCCATGATACGAGGTTTCGGAAGCGACAATTTTTCCGGTGTATTGCCGGAAGTATTCAAAGCCCTGGAAGAGGCAGCCTATGGCCACCAACATTCCTACGGCGAAGACACTTATTCGGAAAAAGCCATTGCAGACTTTAAAGCCATTTTTGGGCAAGACATTGAAGTTTTCTTTGTCTATAATGGTACGGGAGCCAATATCCTGAGCCTGTCTTCGTTTATCCGTTCCTATCAGGCTATCATATGTGCAGAAACGGCACATATTCATGTTGACGAATGCGGAGCCATTGAAAAACAAAGCGGCAGCAAGCTATTGACCGTCCCGACCTTCGATGGCAAACTGAATATCGGCCTTATCGGTAACCATATGCATGGATTCGGGGATCCCCACCACGCACAACCGAAAATGATTTCATTGACTCAATGCACCGAACTAGGTACAATCTATACACACGAAGAATTAAAAGAAATCTGTGATTATGCCCATGCACACGGCATGTACGTACATATGGACGGGGCACGGCTTTCCAATGCCATAGCTTACCTGGGATGTGATCCGAAAGAAATTACCACTGAAGTCGGAATCGATGTACTAAGCTTTGGAGGCACTAAAAATGGCATGATGTTTGGCGAAGCAGTTATCTTTTTCAATACGTCGGTTGCAGCTGAAGTACCTTATATCCGGAAACAATTGATGCAATTGCACTCCAAAACCCGGTTTATAGCAGCTCAGTTTTCAGCGGTCTTAAAGGATAATCTTTGGCTCAGGACAGCAGCACATGCCAACCGGATGGCACAATTATTATCTTCGGAGGCAGCCAAGATCCCGGGAATCCGGATCACACAGGAAGTCCAGGGAAATGAGGTTTTCGCTATTATCCCCCGTGAGAAAATTGACCTTTTACAGAAGGAATGTTTCTTCTATGTATGGGATGAAAATGCATCAGAGGTCCGTTGGGTGTGTTCTTTTGACACAACTGAAAGTGACATCATTGAATTTATCAACCTGCTCCGGAAAGAAATCTGCTGACATGCACGAAATGATTCTTACCGAAGATGGCAGTATCACTCTGTACGTCCCGGAATTAAACGAACATTATCACTCTGTACATGGTGCTATTCAAGAGGCTTTACATATATTCATCCATGCCGGATTTGAATATTTCCTGTCTACCCATCCGGAACAGATCAGTTCCGGGAAACCGTTGTATATTCTGGAAGCCGGATTCGGAACCGGATTAAATGCCTGGCTAACCCTTTTACGTGCTACAGAATTAAAGATCCCGGTTTGCTATTACAGCATTGAGAAATATCCCCTGCCACCGGAAGAAATCAGTGCCTTAAACTACCCGGCACTAGTATGGGCTACCGACCCACAGCTTTTTCATGAACTACATCATTGTGATTGGGAAGCAGACAAATCACTCACACCTTATTTCTGTCTGCACAAGTGCCGTGCGGATTTTCGTGATGTGAACTTTCCTGCTCAGTTTGATCTGGTTTATTTTGATGCATTCAATCCTGATGTCCAGCCACATCTCTGGACATCAGAAGTTTTTGAACGGTTTCACCAGGCAATGAAACCGGATAGTCTATTAGTTACCTATTGTGTGAAAGGCATTGTCAAACAAGCTTTGCGCACCGTAGGATTCAGTCTGAAACGTCTTCCGGGACCTCCGGGCAAACGGGAAATGTTGCGGGCTAAAAAATCATTTGCCGGATAAATAAATCCAAAACAAATTCATTATTTATTTTGCAAAACCAATTGGGGCAACATGACACAAAAAGAAATAAAGCAATTGCTCGATGAAAAATACCTGGAATACTGTAATTCCGAATTCTTCATTTACACGGATCCCATACAGATACCCAAAATGTTTGAAGAAAAAGAAGATATAGAAATTTCCGGTTTTCTGGCAGCCTCCCTGGCCTGGGGTCAGCGTCCAACCATCATCAAAAAGTGTAAGGAACTAATGCAATTTATGGACTTTGCCCCTTATGATTTTATCCGGCATGCCTCCCCCAAGGATTTGGGCCGTTTCCAGCATTTCAAGCATCGTACGTTCAACGGTTATGATTGCTGCTACTTTATGGAATCACTGGCTAATATCTATCGTAATCAAGGCGGTCTGGAAACTGTTTTCACAACAGCCTGGCAACAACATCAGGATATGTTCGAAGTACTTCGTAGCTGGTATAAAGCTTTTACTGCCCTTCCTGCCGAAACCCGGGTATTACGCCACATCGCTTGCGTAGACAAAGGATCCGCTTGTAAAAGAATAAATATGTTCCTGAGGTGGATGGTTAGAAAAGACCACAGCGGCATAGATTTCGGTTTATGGAAAGGGATTCCCTCCTCAGCCCTGCTCATTCCCCTGGACTTGCATACAGGCAACGTCAGCCGGCAACTGGGTTTACTTAGCCGCCATCAGAATGATGCCCGTGCCGTAGCAGAGCTGACCGCCCGGCTCCGCGTATTCGATCCCGAGGACCCCATCCGTTATGATTTCGCCCTTTTCGGCTTAGGAGCATTCAAATAAACCCAATCCTCCTTGATTTCCAACAACTAAAAAAGGGCAACCGATGAACCGGTTACCCTTTATTTATTATTCCTTAAAAATTACTTCGCCGCTTTGAATTGCGCATCCATACTGGAGGCAGCCCGGCGTCCATCTCCCATAGCAAGGATCACGGTAGCTCCTCCACGGACAATATCACCACCGGCATAAAATTCAGGCAAATTAGACTGCATGGTGGCATCGTCCACAACAATAGTCCCTTTCTTAGATACTTCCAGACCTGCAACAGAACGGGGCACGATCGGGTTAGGAGACACTCCCACAGCAACAACAACAACATCTGCATCAATGAGATATTCACTGCCTTCAACCGGCACAGGACGACGACGTCCACTGGCATCCGGCTCGCCCAATTCCATTTTCTGAACCCGAACTTGTTTAACACGGCCTTTTTCATCAGCCAGATATTCTACCGGATTGGTCAGCGTAATAAATTCACACCCTTCCTCTTTGGCATGTTTCACTTCTTCCAAACGGGCAGGCATCTCCTCCTCGCTGCGACGATAGACAATCATAGCCCTTTCAGCGCCAAGACGCTTAGCTGTACGGACGGAATCCATAGCAGTATTCCCTCCTCCGACAACGACCACATTTTTCCCACGGTATACCGGAGTATCTGAAAATTCATTATCTGCCCCCATCAGATTCACACGGGTGAGGTATTCATTAGAGGAAAGTACTCCATTGGCATTTTCGCCCGGAATATTCATAAAATTAGGCAATCCGGCCCCTGAAGCCACATAAAACCCTGGAACCCTTCTTTTTTCAAATCTTCGATTCCTTCAGTCATGCCTACGATAAAATTGGTCACAAACTTCACTCCCATTTTCCGCAAATTACCAATCTCAACATCCACAATACTGTTGGGTAAACGGAATTCAGGAATTCCATATTTCAGTACCCCTCCAATTTCATGCAGGGCCTCAAACACCGTCACGTCATATCCTTTTTTGACCATATCTCCGGCAAACGACAATCCGGAAGGTCCGGAACCGATCACCGCAATCTTGATGCCATTCGG
>URJC01000215.1 GCA_900548135.1 uncultured Odoribacter sp.
CTATGATACCGAAGGCCGGGTGACCTTGCTGGAGTATCTCGTGGCAAGCATGAATATAGGTTTGACACAAACATGTACTTATGACGCTTCCGGACATTTGGAAAAAATGGTGGATGCGTCGTATTATTTGAATGATCCGGAGAATATTACGATCCGGGAAACGCTTCAAAATATGATATATCGGCCGGATGGAACGATGAATTCTTTTGATGTGGGTATAACTACTTTTGAAAATTTACAGTATACAGATGGCTTTTTACCTGGAGAAAAAATCTATACGGAAAAGTGGGATAGCCGGCCGGGGTTAATGTCTTTGGAGAGAAGGAGGGTAAAATCCGGATTTAGCCCGGTGTTGATGCCAACATATATTGAAGGCTTACCCCCGGTGGTGCTTACAACGAATATTTATATGTTTGCGGAATTGTTCAAGTATAAATATGTGTATTCCTGTGAATTACCTGGATATGGAAGTACAGAAAATCTGGAGACGGCAGACCCTCCTTTTCCGGAATATTCTTATAGCTGTGATGAGAACGGACAGTTACAGGAGTTTGTTTATAAAGAATATCCGAACAATAGTTATTATTGGAACACTTTCCGTTTCGAATATTAGTTGTTGTCTTTGGATTGCTGGTATATTATTAAAACTAATATAAATTGATCAGGCTCAGGCTCATTGAATCTAAATATTTCAAGAATTATTTTAGGTTTAATGAGCCTAAAGAAAATATTGCATGAAAAGCAATCATGGGGACGGGGCAATTGGAAAAAGTGGTGGATGCCTATTATGAAGAGCCGGAACTGGTGACAGAGAGAGAAAAGCTTCAGCATTTTATTTACCGTCCGGATGGGACTATATCGGCTTTTGATGTGAATGTCACTACGGTGAACGAATTGCAATATGCCGATGGATTTTTACCGGGAGAAAAGATCTTTACTGAAAAATGGTCTTACCGTCCCGGTTCGATGGCATTAGGAAGCAGGAGGGTAAAAGATGGTTTCAGTCCTGTATTGATGCCGACCTATATCGAAGGATTACCACCGGTGACTTTCGTGACCTATATTGATATGTTCCCTGATTTGTTTATGTATAAATACGTGTACACGAAAGAGGTACCCGGGTATGGAAATACCGAGTCGGCCTCAACGATCTTCCCGGACTTCAGTTATAGTTGTGATGAAAACGGCCAGCTTGAAGAATTCGTTTATAAGGAAAATCCTAATTCGTATTATTGGCAGTATTTCCGTTTCGAGTATTAATTGTAAGCAGAGTTTATAAGGTCCGGTTTTTAGATTTTAACGGACCTGTAGGCATAAAGAGAGAGCGACTGAAAATTTTATTTTTCGGTCGCCCTTTCTTTTCCTGGTTTGGTAAATTCCATTTAAGTAATATTCCAAGGTGCACAATCGGAAAATACTATTATTGATATACTTAAAATTTAGAGACAACAAGTATTCAAACATGCAGGAAATGCCCGTATATTCAGTTAGAGAAAGAATCTCCTTTTCAAAATATGAGCGTAATCGTTTCGATAAAATGGAATTTATCGGTGTTTTATATCTTATTCCATTCGGATCAGACGCTTTGCCCGTCTTGTTCTAATAACAAGGGCTTCATTAACAGGTATTTGTTCCCCGTTTCATCTAATGCTAAAGTAGAATTGTCCTTATGTTATAGTCGTTGCACTTTACTGTGTAAAACGAGAGTTTACCAGCCTCTGCATTTTTCTATTGCTAGTAACAGACCAAGTTTTTCATCGGTCAGATTTTGATCATTGTTATTGCGTAATCGGTTGATTTCATATTCCCGTTCCTCGTCCTTAGGCAGAGGCGGAAAATCTACAATGAATATTTTGTTTTTCAATGGCGGCAATCCGGCTTGATGCCGGGTATAGAGCATCTGCATAAAAATGGGATATTTTGTGGAGTAATTGGAGCATGGGTGTGTTTGGTCATAATTTTACGGTATTTATTTATGTGAACGATATCACTTCTGCTTATAGTTGTATGGATGGAATAAAAGTTTATCCTGATATCTTTTCACGGCATAGGATAAACCTGTGAACGAAATGCAATTATTATTCATGGAGGATTTTCAATAGTCTTTCCACTTCGGTAATGACATCGTTTAATTGAGTATTTAAGAGGATCCGTTTCTGTTTTTCTTGTGGATAATACCAATCATAACCACCGCTTGACTCTTGTTTGCAGTAACCGGCCTCTTCTATTTTCAACTTTCCCCTTATGTCATCCTGGTATACGGTGAGGTATAGGCCATAGCTGTCCTCTGAAAGCCATACGGTAACCCAACATCCGTTGCGTTGGTAATCTTCTTCATTCCAGATTTGAAGACTACGTTCTGTCTTCAATTCAATTTTGATATTGTTGTATTTATCCCGTAAAATATTCTCGATAATTTCCTTTTTGGTTCGCAGAATATTATTGTATGCTTTAGCAAGTTGGGATACTTCCATTAGTGTATTTCGGTCAAGTTCGAGGAGTCGTTTTGCATTTTCCATGATAATGTTATTTTTATGTATATTTTTTAATAAAGTGAGATATGACATAATGCATTGGGATGCTTTGCTGTTGTCTAATACATTTTCAAAGCATTTAGCAATATCCATAGGGTAAAGTATTTTGTCGACAGGTTGGATGTCGGAAGTTGTCTGTTTCCGATTTTTATGGATGCAAATGAGGTATACTTGGGCATAACCTTCATTTTTAATGCTATTGTAGTAGTCTTCCAGTTGGTTGGGTTGATATTGAGCTTCATTGAGTTTGTTTTCAATGATAATCGCATCCGATTTATTGCCCCATTCGATGAAGATGTCGATTTTGCGACGATTGGAAGGGATATAACGTTCTGTTGTAATCTGGACATTTTTCATATCAAAATCCTCGTATTTCGGATAAAAATAGGCAAGGAATGATTCTAAAAAGCGTGAGCCCAAATGATGAGAACCGTTAGGATTAAGTAGTTCCGCAATGATGCGACTATGTACAATTTCTTTAGTAGATACGTATTCGACAAAGGTTTCCATGGGATTATACTCAACACAAACCGTTGAGTAATCAAAGCCTTTAAAACGTAGTTTATCAAGTATTTCCATAATATTTTTCATTTTAAAATGACATTATTTATTGTTCGGACTTCTCAATAAAATACTTAAGTTTCTATTACTTATTGGAACGATTTTTATATAACATAGTGTAAGTTTTGGCTGCTTGTTTAAGGTATCAGCATTTCCTGTACCTGATATTGTTTTTTGCAAAAATAGTTGAAACATACACCACAATAAGGCATAACCATATAATAATCGGGTATTGCCATTCGCTCCTTATAGGTTTTGCTAAATTATCTATATTACTAAAGGTTTCCAATAAACGATGTTTTTTTATTTATAGTAGCATACTTACTTCTCTGATTATCAGTAATAATTCATTTTAATCGGTACAACCTCTGTTTTTACAAGTACACAAAATGTGGGGACAAATGCAAACCGTTGTATCTTATAGTTTTGCATATACGTGTTGTACCGCCTTTTTTCAACCCTTTTGAGAAATATCTGCTATCAACAATAGATTGAATAATAGGGTGTTTTGGCATGGATGTTACTGAATGTTTGTTGAATAGGTAGTGTTTCCCCGAAAAATTCTGTGATTTACATTGTCGGTTTCATCGAAACATTTGATTCGCCTGGAAAAGTGTGCGCATTTGAGTGGTATTCTTTTCCAAAAGTGTGGAACTGTATTTGTATGGCTTAATATTTCTCACTTAAAATCTTATGGCAATCATGGGGACGGGGCAAACGTGCGAAACTTTCGCACAATTGCCCCGTCCCCATGATCGTGCTTTATAACAAAAGACCGGAGAAAAGCTGTGATACTGCTCTCCCCGGTCGCACTAGTAAAATTGGGAGATTTCTTCCTCCCAATTTCCGGGACCAGACTATTCAAGGTCCCTTACACACCGTACGTATCCCTTTTTATTATTGACAAGTCTGTCCTTGTCGCCTCCCCACTCGGTATCGACAGTGGTGACAAAGCGCAGGTAACCGTTGAAATACATCTGATAACCGGCACTGAATGATCTGGCACCATTCATGTCCCGTTTGGAAAATCCTGTCCGGGAGTGGATGACCTGGCCGTCTGTCATATTCAAGGAATAGAACTTATCTCCCTGGAAGAAATTGTAAACCTCTTTCTTCTCCCGGTCATCCCAGTCGTACAGGCTTCCGGCCATTATCATCAGTTCGGCTTCATTGGGCAAGCGCCATGTACCCAAGTCGCTTTTATCCGGATTCTGATAATAATAGGCACACGGAGAGTTGCCTTTCTCCACATCGCTCATCAGTGTGCTCCATGTTTCGAAATAGTACTCACTTCTCCTGTTCGGATTATTCAAATCCTTCGGCTTGTCTATCGTATTGGCTATATATTTGGCAACCTCAAACCCTTTCTGATAGATCGTATTATTCTGGGAGGTCTCGTCATGTGCCGGAAGTTCGTAAATGGCCCTTGAAGCCCTGGTGGTACTGGCAGGCAGGTTATCCGCCCTGAAAATCAGGTACTCGTCCTCCGTCCGCTTGTTGACCAGCGTCTTGCCAAGTTCATCTTCCATTTCATCGGTATGGTAACTGTGGTCTTCCGAAGTCTCCAGTATCCCAAGATCCCTGACCAATCTCACGTCCGAATAAGGGGTTCTTGCTCCCGGACTCGCCGTTTTCTGGTAATCGAATTCATATATGGGGGTCATGCTGTGGGACTCCTCAATAAGTATAATAGGATTACAGCTATTCAGTGTCAGGTTGGTACTTCCCATGAAAGCCCTTGAGGTGAATAATGCTGTAGCATTATCCGAGGGGGCATGCCCGACAAGCCTGCTCTTCAAAGGCAATGAACGTTCCGCCACATACAACATGTTGATTTCGCTGACGGAGGGGATATACCACTGCATCTCACCGGCCTGCATACGGCCGTCTCTGTTATTGTCCCGGTTTCTCAGGAACGGGGTAAAGCAGGCATATGTCGCATTGAAATTGGAATTACCCAGAACGTAATGATCCTTGCTGAGCGTCAGTTTTGCATTGTCCACTTTTGTCATGGCCTTCCAAAGCTGATCCCCTTTTCCCCTGCCCATCGGGTCCGTC
>URJC01000216.1 GCA_900548135.1 uncultured Odoribacter sp.
GAAGATATCTCCAGCAACTTATCTTTTCCTGCCAGGATTCCAGTCCAACGCAAAGTGGTCCTCAGATCTACCGGAGTACTAAACACAGAAGCTGCCCCGACTTTCATATTTTCAATATCAATATCAGGCTCATAAAAACGGTTGAATACAGTAACTGCATTAGCACCATAAGCTTTCAATTTGCTTACAAATGCAGGCAAATTGGTAAAATAACGGCTGATTTTTACAATAACCGGAATATTCACCACGGTTTTAACGTGTTTCACAATATTAAAATACATATTTTCAATTTCCGCACTCTCCATAAATTCATCAGTCGGCAGAATAAAAATATTCAATTCTAAAGCGTCCGCACCAGCTTGTTCCAATTCGGCAGCAAAGCTAATCCACTCCCCGTCCCTCAAACAATTAACACTGGCAATCACGGGTATATCCAACTTTGCTTTTGCTTGCTTCACCAGATCAATATAATGTTGAACTGTGTGTGCACGTACATAATTCTGAATATAATCAGCCTCCTCCGGATAGCTATCCCCCGAGATACATTCCGCAGCCTCCCGGTTGATCTGTTCCTCAAATAAAGATTTCAAAATTACAGCTCCAGCCCCCTGATTCGCTATCTCCTGCAATTTATCTATATCTGCAGTTAATCCGCAACTACCGGCAATAACAGGACTTTTCAACTCTAATCCAATAAATGTTGTCTTTAAATTCATAATATAATCATTTAATCATTTCTCTTTCAATTTTCCATTCCCAATGGGAATTTCAATAATCAGTTCTTTATTTTATATTCCCTGTTCCCAAATATAGAACTCCCGATCCTAACCAGGGTACTCCCTTCTTCAACAGCAATCCGGTAATCCCCGGACATTCCCATCGATATTTCTCTGAAATAATCCTGCCCGGCAAAATATTTCTGTTTTAATACTTCAAAAATTTCAGCCAAATGCCGGAATTCTTTACGAATCTGTCCGGAATCTTCTGTATTCGTAGCAATACCCATCACTCCCCGAATACAAATATGAGTTAACGTCCTGAATGTTTCGGATTCCAGAATTTGTTCTGCCATTGGCAGTGTTAATCCTGATTTGGTTTCCTCCTGAGCAATATGAAATTCAAGCAAACAATCTATTTTTCTTTCCTGCTTCCGGGCTTCACGGTCAATCTTTTGTAATAATTTCAGACTGTCAACTGAATGGATTAATGCTACAAACGGAGCAATATATTTTACATTTTTTTCCTGCAATTGTCCGATCATATGCCACTCAATATCTTTAGGCAGGAGCTGATATTTAGCAGCCATTTCCTGGGGCCGGTTCTCACCAAAAGCCCGTTGTCCCCCATCATACGCTTCCTGAATATATGCTGCCGGTTTAGTTTTTGACACCGCAATCAAACGGACATGCCCTGGTAATGTTTTCAGAATACATTTGATATTTTCTTGAATATTCATATCAATATACTATACAACAAAAAATTCTTTTTATATAAAACCTGGTTTTATCTCTTCTCCACAAATATAGATCAAAATAAACGAATCTTTTCGAAGAAAGTTCTTCAATCTTTTCTTCCTTCCATTTACGTAAACAAAAATAAAAGATTCTTTGAAAATAAAAAAATGCCTGAAAAGATCGATTCTTTTTTCAGGTATTCCAAATTCCAAAAGGCAGCAAATTTAATATCTATAGTGTAGATTGACTTTCCTGTTACAAACATTGGGATAAAAAGCAGTTTTTTTCCATTAATTTTTTAACTTCGCGCAGATTATGATCAGATACTTCATTGAATTAGCTTATAACGGCAGTAAATATCATGGCTGGCAAATACAGCCGGGAGCTCCTACAGTACAAGAGGAACTAAATAAAGCCTTTAGTACTTTACTGCGGGAAGATATTTCTGTTGTAGGGGCGGGTCGTACAGATACCGGCGTACACGCTTCTTTTTATGTAGCCCATTTTGATGTGGAACAGCAACTGGTTGATCCAGAGAAAATCGTATATAAATTAAACCGTTTATTGGGAAAAGACATTGCCATTTACCAGCTTTATCAGGTTCATCCTGATGTACATGCCCGTTTCTCTGCTTTGTCACGTACTTATAAATATTATATCGACAAACAAAAGAATCCTTTCACCTATACATATGCCTGGAAAGTATTTCCTTCGCCAGAAATTACCCGAATGAATGAAGCCTGCCATATTTTATTTGAATATACAGATTTTACTAGTTTTTCCAAACTGCATACAGACGTCAAAACCAATTATTGTACAATTCTGGAGGCTCACTGGGAAGACACCGGTAGTCAACTGATATTTACAATTAAAGCAAATCGTTTTTTACGAAATATGGTTCGTGCCATTGTCGGAACGATGCTTGAAATCGGACAAGGCAAATTATCCATCAACGGGTTCCGGAAAATTATTGAATCTAAAGATCGTTGTTGTGCCGGAACTTCAGTTCCTGGACATGCCTTATTTTTGTATGATATAGAATATCCCAAAGGTATAAAAAAGTTCTAATGAAACATTTCATCTTATTCCTGCTAGCTATCCCATTATTTGCTTTAAAAGGAAATGCATTTACTCTTTCTGAAAAAGCAGAAATCAGTATATTGACCTGTTCTCCAGGAACTGAACTTTATTCGTTATTCGGACATACAGCCATTCGTATCCATGATCCAGCTCAACAATACGACGAAGTATTTAATTATGGTACTTTTGATTTCGATACCCCCCATTTTTACCTGAAATATGCACAGGGCTTATTACCTTATCAGTTGACTAAAGCTCCTTTTCGCCATTTCATGTATGGCTACCAAATGGAAGGACGCTCTGTTTTTTCCCAAACCTTGTTTTTAGATTCTCTGCAGAGACAAACTCTTTTTGACTTATTGCTTGAAAACTATCGCCCGGAGAACCGATCCTATTTATACAATTTTCTTTTCGATAATTGTACTACACGCAGCCGGGATATTCTTTTAAAAAGTCTTTCAGAAAAAGTTGATTGGAATATTGAAGATTCCAACAAAAATTTTTGGAACCTGTTGGACGAATACCTGCAAACCTCTCCTTGGGTACAATGGGGAATTCACACCATCTTGGGACAACGAGGTAACCACAAGGCAACTACTTTTCAATACATGTTTCTACCAGATTATTTAATGTATGGTTTAAATACAGCACAAATAAACGGCCAGTCTCTTGCTGAAAATGCACAAATTTTATATCAGGCTCCTGCACAAAAGATTACCAATCCCTGGTATATTACCCCTGCTTTCGTTTTTGCTGCGGGTGTTCTTATTTTACTTTTTCTAGGATACAAATTCAGAAATCTGTTTTTTCTGAATACAGTCACTTTCATCATGTTTTTATTTACAGGTATTTTAGGTTGTCTGATTGTTTTTCTTGGAGGTTTTACAGCCCATCCAATTACAGCTCCAAACTGGAATATTTTATGGGCCAACCCTCTAAACCTGATTATTTTGATTTTCATAATGAAGAAAAAACTACCTCGTTTTGTCACCATTTACCTAAAAATATACCTATCTATTTTAACTATTGCCATCCCAGTATGGCTACTAGCTCAACCTGCTGTACCTATTGCCTCTATTTCCCTGATTGTCCTTATGATTTACCTCAGTTTATTACAACTTCGTAAAAAAAATGAATATACATCTATCTGATTATCAATTCTATTTTTCAATTTTATGCATAAAATTGAAAAAAAATACATTAATTGCTTGCAGTTAGACAGAAATGACCTATATTTGCAATTGCAAAATAAATCTTGGTGGCATAGCTCAGTCGGTAGAGCAAAGGACTGAAAATCCTTGTGTCCCTGGTTCGATTCCAGGTGCTACCACCCCCCAAAAAAGTAATTACTTTCGTAATTACTTTTTTCTTATCTAAGATATATACAGATCATGATCCTTTCTTGATCAAAAAGATAACTGAAAAACAGGCAGTTATAAAATAACTGCCTGTTTTTATATTCACCCAATGACACAATAATCAAATTCACCAATAAAAATTCTAATTTCCATAAATCAGAAATGGGAATTTTCTTTCATTTAACCCACGATATATTTTGCTTTTCTACCGGCAACCTTATGGATACACCATACAAATCCCCAGGATGCAGTAAATGCAACCATTGCTGCAGCCGGAATCTGGATACATACCGGAATCCCTAAAGCCCGCATCAGTACAACACTAGGCCCCGTAAGAAAATAATGGGTCATATAAATCCCAAAACCGCATACAGTCAAATTAGCAAGTAGTTTCCGTATAACTGTTGAATGCACTTTTACTTTCTTAGCTAACATGAAAACCGGAATTGTCATCATAACTACATTCAAGGAACAATAAGTAAAGAAAAGTTCCAGCATCTCGTCAGTATATTCCGGTAGAGCGGTGATATAACGGAAACCTAAGAATGTAATAATGTATCCAACCACAAACATAGGAATCCCTGCACTCAGAATTTTTGTTAATGAACAATCTAAATTACGCAGATAATGCCCAAGTAGCAAATAGCCGTTAAAACCTGCAAATGCATAGAGCATTCCATAAGCATTCCATGAACAGGTTCCCCAAATATATGGAGAAATAAACTGTTGATAGTAAGGCAATAGTGTTGTTATTCCCCAAGCAACTAAAAACCACAGCTTCGCTTTTTCAGAAGCTTTTTCAACCCAAGCCGAAAAGACAGGCATATAAAGATAGAGTCCTATTAGCAAATAAATATACCACATATGTACATCCAATAAAGAAAAATTGAAAGGAATTTCTGCTATATACCCCAGAGATACACTTAAAGACTGCCGGGTAACTTCTTCACCTGAGTAGGGAAAGAAATCCAATATCACATCCGGATTTAATCCCAGTATTCCTGTAAACCAAGGGAATAAATTATAAATGACAGACCAAATCAGGAAAGGCCATAATACCCGTCCTATCCTTTTTTTATAAAATACAGATGTTTCGCTACGCACTGGAAGCAACAGAGCCCCCGTAAGCATAACAAACAAAGGCACACAAGGACGTAAAAGAGCACCATAAGCCGCACCCCAAAACTTAATTTCACCAATATTCAGTGGAGGTTCTCCCACATAAAAGTTAA
>URJC01000217.1 GCA_900548135.1 uncultured Odoribacter sp.
TAATAGACATTTGCGATTATGTGATATTTTGAGATAGCACAGGTTCGAGAGCCTCTCTCTCCGCAAAGGATCAAAGAGTTAGCAATAAGCTAACTCTTTTTCTATTTATGATAAATTGGGCACTTTTTATTTAATAACCTTTCACGTTTTATTTTTATTCGTTACCTTCGCATTGTTTGTACAGTAAGTATTTTAATCTAAAATAACACAATATGTATCAAGGAATAAAAACAGTATCATTTGAAGAAGCTGTAAAGGTTGTGAAATCGGGAGACCGGATTCATATCCACAGTGTAGCCTGCGCACCACAAGGGTTAATACAGGCTCTTTGTGCCCGCGGACGTGCCGGCGAACTCAAAAACATCAAATTGCAACATTTGCACACCGAAGGCAGTGCCCCCTATGCAGAACAGGAATTTGAAGGAGTATTCCAACTGGAATCTTTTTTTGTGGGTAAGAATGTGCGCAAACCGACCCAAGAAGGATGGGCTGACTATATCCCCGTTCATTTGAGTGAAACACAGAAACTCATCCGTATGGGAATCACACCGGTTGATGTTGCCATGATCCAGGTATGTCCTCCGGACAAACACGGTTACGTTTCTATGGGTACTTCAGTTGATGCCACTTTAGCTGCCGTACAAAATGCCAAGACAGTCATTGCCGTGATCAACCCGAACGTTCCGAGGGCCTGGGGAGATGCAATCATCAAATTATCCGATATCGACATTTTCTGCGAAGACAACACACCGCTGATTGAAGCTAAACCGGCCCAACCTTCTGAGCAAGACATCAAGATCGGTAAATACTGTGCTGAATTGATCGAAGACGGTGCTTGCCTGCAAATGGGTATCGGGGCAATTCCGAATGCCGTTTTATCACAACTGGGAAACCACAAGAATCTGGGTATCCATACTGAAATGTTTGCTGACGGTGTGTTGCCCCTGTACTATAAAGGGGTGATCAACAACCTGAATAAAAAATACGATAAAGGTAAAATTGTCTCAACCTTCCTGATGGGTTCCAAAGAAGTATATGACTTTATTGATGACAATCCTGCAGTGGCCATGATGGATGTAGGTTATACCAACGACCCGTGTATTATTGCCCAACAACCCAAAATGACAGCTATCAATTCTGCTCTCTCTATTGATTTGACCGGACAGGTGAATGCAGATTCATTAGGCTGTAAATTCTATAGTGGTTGCGGGGGACAATTGGACTTCATCCGTGGAGCCGCAGCCAGCGAAGGGGGAAAGCCAATTATTGCCATGCCTGCTGTTACGGCTAAAGGAGTCAGCAAAATCTCTCCGACCTTGTTGAATGGAGCAGGAGTAGTTACTACCCGTTTTGACGTTCATTATGTTGTAACCGAATACGGTGCTGTTGACCTTTATGGCAAAACCATGCAGGATCGTGCAAAAGCGCTGATCTCCATTGCTGCACCACAATGCCAGGAAGAACTGGATAAGGCTGCATTTGAGCGTTTTGGCAGTCATTATCATTTTGTTACAAAATAATAAACCCTAAGTGCTAATGTGATAGGGAGGTGAATGCAATTGCCTTATATTTTCCCTGCAACATTAGCACTGTTTTTATCAACAGCATTTTAAACAAAGTATTATGATGGATTGGAATCAACTCATATCGGCCCACCGTTATCATCCGGGAAATACGACTTCTCTATTTCATTCCCATGACCGCTCACAGTTCCAACGGGACTACGACCGATTGATTTTTTCATCTCCTTTCCGCCGTTTACAAAACAAGACTCAGGTTTTTCCTTTACCAGGTAACATTTTTGTACACAATCGCCTGACTCACAGCCTGGAGGTTGCAAGTGTCGGACGTTCACTGGGAAACAAAATCAGCCAGTTTCTAAAACAACGCCAAGTAAAAATTGACAATCCCGATTTACTGGAAGAAATCGGTACAATTGTCAGTACCGGTTGTTTAGCCCATGATCTGGGCAATCCCCCGTTTGGACATTCAGGAGAAGAAGCTATTTCTTACTTCTTCAGTGAAGGTGAAGGTCTGTACTTTAAGAAATTACTTTCCGATGAAGAATGGAACGACCTAAGCCATTTCGAAGGCAATGCCAATACTTTCCGGTTACTGACTCACAGTTTTAACGGACGCCGTCCCGGAGGATATACGATGACCTATACCACTTTAGCCGCCATTGTCAAATATCCTTTTGAATCTACAAAAGCTAATCCCAAAGGATTTAAATACGGCTTTTTCCAAAGTGAGAAGTCGATTTACAAACAAGTAGCCGATGAATTAGGAATCTCCAAACTTGCCGATCATCCTCTCCAATATGCCCGACATCCGCTGGTGTATCTGGTTGAAGCAGCCGACGATATCTGCTACCAAATTATGGATATTGAAGACTCACACAAATTACGCATTCTTTCTTATGATGAAACTGTCAGTATCCTCGAAAGTTTTTATGACAGGAACACCGACAAGGAGGACCTGAAAATCATTGCCCGGACCTTTAAAGTTGTCACAGACAAAAATGAACGCATTGCCTTTCTAAGAGCCGGAATCATTAATAAACTCATCAATGCCTGTGCCGGTGTATTTTGCCAGAACTACGAGGCAATTATGGCAGGAGAATATTCCAGCCCCTTGATTAAACAAGTCGACGGCACCAATAAAGAGGCTTACGATGCTTGTACAAAATTGGCTTACGAACGGATCTACCATACCAATATGGTAACTCAAATTCAAATCGCCGGTTTCAAAATCCTCGGGACAATCCTCAAAGAATACACCGACGCAGTGTTAAAGCCAGAAACTTATTATGCCCGGAACATCTTATCAGTCATGCCGGAGCAATACAAGGTAAGCAAAGAAGATTCTATGTACACCAAAATCCAGACTGTAGTAGATTATGTTTCCGGGATGACTGATTCTTATGCCCTCAATTTATACCGGAAAATCAAGGGGATCGATCTGCCTGAGATCAAATAAATCAGGCTTCAGACAAAAAATAAATCCCTGTAACCAGGATGATCACAGGGATTTGATTTATATCAAGCACTTTCAAATCTTAATTTTGAGTTTTTTACCAGGCTGAATGCCTTTCGCATCCCGTTCCGAAAGTCCGTTCCATTTCATAATATCCCGGTCAGAAACCCCTGGGTACTTTTTCTCCCTTCCGAACCGTATAATACACAAACTCCCCATCAACAGTTGTCACCTTCGGAGCAGACACTGTATTATCCACTTTACCGGTATAATTAGCTTTATTCTTATATTGGGCCACTTTCTTTTCCGGCACATAAATCACCAATTTTTGCCCGGGACGGATTGTCATTTTTTTATTCAGATTATTCCAATACTTCAAATCCGCCAAACGGACATTAAATTTCATGGCAATCCCTCCGGGTACATCGCCTGATTTGACGGTATATACCAAACGGGCACGTCCTTCAGCCCCCAAAGCCTGAGCATGTACTTTTATACGCGCTCTCGGGTCTGCTGTACGGTCATTATCATTAAAATACTTTGACCGGTTACATGCAAAGATAGAATCCTGATTATCAATGAAACCATTGACATGGCTATAAGGCATACGCAAGGCATAGCATCTGCCCAAACCAGCAGGAATCACATCCAAGCGGTATTGAGGATTCAAATCCCGCAATTGCTCCACCGACAAATCCAATTTAGCTGCAATCTGCTCAAAATGCAAAGGATCATTCACCATGATGCTGTCACACATTGTCGGCAGACTAGGCTCCAACGGATAAATTCCATGCTCTTTATGATAACGGAAAACATAATTGGCTGCGATAAATGCCGGTACATATCCCCGGGTTTCTTTCGGCAAATGAAAATAAATATCCCAATAATTCTTCTTCCCACCCGAACGGCGAATAGCCTTATTGACATTTCCCGGACCACAATTATAAGCAGCGATTACCAAGATCCAATCCTCATAAATAGCATAAAGATCATTCAGATACCTCACAGCAGCTTTTGTTGCCAGATAAGGATCCCGCCGCTCATCTACAAATGAATTAATCTCCAGTTTATACATCTTACCGGTAGAATACATAAACTGCCACAATCCGCAAGCTCCGGCCCTGGACAAGGCTCGGGGATTCAAGGCACTTTCAATCACAGGCAAACATCTTAACTCCAAGGGCATACACTCAGCGTCCAAGGCTTCCTCAAAGATAGGAAAATAATACTCGCTCAAACCCAGCATATTCGCCACCTGAAAACGTTTCTTCACCGTATACATCTCTATAAAATTACGTACAATCCCATTGTAAGAAAGAGGAATAGCCGATTGCATAGAATCCAGACGAGCCAGATAAAGAGAATCACTACAAACCGGCAGATTCTTACAACTTTCAGCCATAAAGACAGAATCCACATAATCAACAGAATCCCGCTTACTGGCGTACCAAGAGGTGTAATAATAATCTAACTGATCCAAAAATGACTGAGGGATAGAATCTTCAATAACCCGTTCTTGGTTATCCCCATGATCCACCACCTCCAACGAATCCCTGATCATTACACTCATGCCCCATGCTCCGCTTACCGAAAGGCTGAAGACCATCAACACAAAAAAACGTACCATCCTATTTAGACTTATTGATTATTTATTAAAAATTTATCGTTAAGGTTAACCCTATACTTCCTCCGCTTATCGGACTATAAGAAGAAGAAGGGTTGAGGTGAAAACTCAGGTTATCATCTATTTCAAAATCATAAAAATGAGCATACACGGTAGCATCAATAATATTGACCGCATAAATAGCAGCCATAACAATATAGCACAAATCCCGGTTTCGTTTAAAATTCGTTTTCCGGTTATTCAACGTATTTTTAAACCATGTCTTCCCCGACTCCGTTTGCAAATAAGGGTCAGTTTCTACATCAAAACTCTTAGGAATTTTATCCCAGGCGGGATTCTGAGGATAAGGCGTATCCGGATTTTTGGCCAGGGCATCGGTATACTGCACCCATTCCACATAAGCATCCTTATATTCCTTAAAGCGTTTTTGATTCCATATAATACCATACAAATCCGCAGCAATCCCACCATACAGGATAGGCACTTTCCACCA
>URJC01000218.1 GCA_900548135.1 uncultured Odoribacter sp.
TACCTTTCAGTTTCCAAAGGCATTTACATTAAACCACGAAGCGTGAAACTGCAATGCCACGTTCTGAATTGGAGGTCGTAGGAAAAACCTTTACACACGAATATGGTAATAGCAGCCCACGCTATAGCGCGAAAACCACTATGCCTTTCCTGCGTGTAATTGCGAAATTTCCTACGTTTCCAATTCACAAGATAAGCATAACGCTTCTTTTCTTTTCTAAATAGTCCCGGAAAGAGTTTTCTCAATCCTTTTGCAAATATACTTAAAGTATATTAATAAAGCCTTAGCTACAATGATTTTCTTTGTGTTAGAAATTATAGTTATCTTTACCCCGAAATTTCACTTAATTAAAAATCCTATCGCTTTTTATGATTTCAGTTGATGGACTAACAGTAGAATTTGGGGACAGGATCCTGTTTAAAGATGTAAACTTTCAAATCAATGAGAAAGACCGTATAGCCTTAATGGGTAAAAATGGAGCTGGTAAATCCACTTTATTAAAAATATTGTCTGGTGAACATAAACCGACACGAGGAAATGTTTCAGCTCCCAAAGATACAGTCATAGCTTACCTTCCCCAACATCTTATGACTGAAGACGGACGTACTGTATATGAAGAAGCAGCTCAGGCTTTTGCTCACTTATTTGAAATGGAGAAAAAAATTGAGGATTTAAACCGTCAATTAACCGAGCGTACCGACTATGATTCTCCGGAATATTATAAACTCATAGAAGAAGTCTCTACCCTGAGTGAAAAATTTTATAGTATTGATCTCACCCACTTCGAAGCAGATGTTGAAAAAACCTTACTTGGTCTGGGATTCAAACGGGAAGACTTACAACGTCAAACCAGTGATTTCAGCGGTGGCTGGCGGATGCGCATAGAATTAGCTAAAATGCTACTCAAAAATCCCGATGTTCTACTACTTGATGAACCTACCAACCATCTGGACATTGATTCTATCCAATGGCTGGAAGAATTTTTGGTCAATAATGGAAAAGCAGTAGTCGTCATCTCTCACGATAAAACTTTCATCGATAATATCACAACCCGTACGATAGAAGTCACTATGGGACGGATTTACGACTATAAAGTAAACTACTCCAAATACCTGGAACTAAGAAAAGAACGCCGTATCCAGCAACAAAAAGTATATGACGAACAACAAAAAATGATTGCAGAAACCAAAGAGTTTATCGAACGTTTCAAAGGTACTTATTCTAAAACGCTGCAAGTACAATCCCGCGTCAAAATGCTGGAAAAATTAGAGATATTGGAAGTAGATGAAGAAGATACTTCAGCATTACGGTTGAAATTTCCTCCCTCTCCCCGCTCCGGAAACTATCCTGTCATCGTCGAAGATTTATCCAAACACTACGGAGAATATCAAGTTTTTAACCATGCCAATTTCACAATTCAAAGAGGTGAAAAGGTTGCCTTTGTCGGTAGGAATGGAGAAGGTAAATCAACTCTGGTGAAATGTTTGATGGGTGAAATCACTGATTATACCGGTAAACTAACTTTAGGGCACAATGTCCAAGTCGGTTATTTTGCCCAAAATGCAGCTTCTTTGATGGCGGAAGACTTGACTGTATTCCAAACAATAGATGATGTAACTCCCCTGGAACTTAAAAATAACACTAAGAACCTATTGGGAGCCTTCATGTTTAGTGGTGATGATATTGACAAAAAAGTAAAAGTCCTTTCCGGAGGAGAACGTACCCGCCTGGCTATGATCAAATTATTATTGCAACCTGTCAACCTGTTGATATTAGACGAACCAACCAATCACCTGGACCTAAAAACGAAAGATATTCTGAAAAACGCTTTAATTGATTTTGACGGCACAGTCATAGTTGTTTCACATGACCGGGATTTTTTGAATGGCCTGGTAACCAAAGTCTATGAATTCGGGAATCGTAAAGTCACTGAACACCTGGAAGATATAAATGGTTTCCTCAGAAAAAAGAAAATGGAAAACCTGAAAGAAATTGAAAGTCAAAAAAACAAAATATGATGAACAAATTATTATTTCTATTTTTTATTACAGTAATCGTATTTTCCTGTAATACCGGAAAAACACCGGAACCATACGGGCCACTGCCCACAGTACGCCAACTTAATTGGCATGCTCTGGAAACCTATGCTTTCGTTCATTTCAATATGAACACATTTACTGGCAGGGAATGGGGCATGGGAAATGAAGATCCGGCTCTGTTCAATCCTACAGACCTGGATTGCCGGCAATGGGTGAAAGTATTCAAAGATGCCGGTTTGAAAGCTGTTATCATCACAGCCAAACATCATGATGGTTTCTGCCTTTGGCCTACTTCAACAACAGAACACTCTGTAAAGAATTCTCCCTGGAAAAACGGACAGGGGGATGCCATACGGGAACTTTCCGAAGCTTGCCGGGAAGCCGGATTAAAATTTGGTGTTTACCTTTCTCCCTGGGACCGGAACAATGCCCATTACGGCAAACCGGAATACATCGGGATATTCCGTCAACAGCTCAAAGAGCTGCTAACACAATACGGAGATATCTTTGAAGTCTGGTTTGACGGAGCCAACGGTGGAAACGGATATTACGGAGGAGCTAACGAAACCCGTTCTGTAGACCGCCAAACCTACTATGACTGGCCAACAACTTTTGCCCTGGTACATGAATTACAACCCAATGCCGTTATTTTTAGCGATGCCGGTCCTGATGTCCGCTGGGTAGGTAACGAGAGAGGCTATGCCGGTAAAACCAATTGGGCTTTACTGAGACGGGATGAATTTTGGCCGGGATGCCCGAACTCGAAACAATTGATTGAAGGGCATGAAGACGGGACCCATTGGTTACCGGCTGAAGTCGATGTTTCCATCCGCCCGGGATGGTATTATCATGCCAATCAAGATAGTCAGGTGAAATCATTACCTCAATTATTGGATATTTACTATCATTCTGTGGGACGTAACGCCAGCATGTTACTTAATATACCTGCCGACAAACGAGGCCGGATAGCCGATCCGGACATTGAAAATCTGTATGCCTTCAAATCTGCACTGGATGCCGACTTCAAAACCAATCTGGCCAACCAGGCAACTGTCACTGCTAATGAAGAAAGAGGCAGTCAATTTGATGCCGCCAAGGTATTGGACAATGACAATACAACCTTCTGGGGCGCGCCTGACAGTAGTTGTCAAGGAACCCTGACCTTCAAATTCACCCAACCGGTAACCCTCAATCGTATCCTATTACAAGAACCGATTACACTAGGGCAAAGAGTTCAGGAATTCAATGTGGAAGCACGGGTGGGAGAACAATGGCAAACCGTCGCCAAAGAAACCACAATTGGATACAAACGAATTTTACGAACAACTGATTTTACTACACAGGAAGTAAGGATCAACATCCAAAAGGCTAAAGCTTGCCCCTTAATTTCTACTGTAGCTTTCTATTGTGCCCCTAAACTTTTGACCAGTCCAGAGATCAGCAGAGATAAAAATGGTTTGGTAAGTATACAAACAAACGATAAAAATGCAGAAATCCACTACACCACCGACAATACACGTCCTGACTCCTTGTCTCCCCGATATACTCAACCTTTTCCGCTTGCCAAAGCCACTTTAAAAGCTGTGACGATTGACAGAAGCCATAAACGCACAGGACCAGTCACCACGACTCGTTATGATATTGCCAAAAGTAACTGGTCATTACCGGCAGATAACGGAAATACAGCAGCGATAGACGACAATCCATTTACGGTATACCCCCTTAAACGAGACAAAGAATTGATCATCGACCTCGGGCAAGAATATAAGTTAAAAGGATTTACCTACCTGCCTCAACAAAATAATCCGGATAATGCCCCTATTCTGGAATATGCTTTTTACGTAAGTAAAGATGGTAAAAAATGGGGAAAGCCGGTATCGACAGGTGAATTTTCAAATATTGTCAATTCTCCTGTTCTGCAAAAAAAAGAATTCCCGGAAATCGCTGGACGCTATGTGAAGCTAAAAGCTCTGAAACTTCACAACAATAGCCGGACAAGCCAGATTGCTGAAATCGGAGTGATTACCTTGTGAGTAAGGTAAATAGGGAGTATTCAAAATCAGCATTTTGAATACTCCTTTCACCTTCGTAAATGATATGCTATAATCACTTTATCAAATTATCCCATAACTTTCATCGTTTTTTCCTCGTATAGCTTTCTTACATGAAGGAATAAAACTATGAAACACTGTACATTTTTTGTTTTGACCTATATTTGCCTGTTGTCTCAACTTTTCGCACAACAGGATTCTGTCATCAATCTTCAGCAACAGTTACCTTCTAACGACAGCTGGTGGCAATTATTCGGAGATAGTACGCTGACCCGACTCATCAATACAGCAGTCACACATAACTACGATTTACTAAATGCAATCAAAAATATCGAAATGGCCCGTTCTAAAGTACGAATAGAAAGGAGTCATTATTTTCCATCCCTGGAAGCCTCTATCCAGTATAGTCCCCAAAAAAGCAGCCTGGGTATCGATCATTCCGACAGTTATAGCCGGATTGGCCAGAGTGGATTATCTATGAACTGGGAAATAGACGTATTCGGCAGTATTCGCAAAAATGTCAAAGCACAAAAAGAATATTACCTGGCCTCCCAGGAAGATTACCGGAGCGTAATGGTTTCCCTGGCCGCTGAAATAGCAACCGCCTATATTCAACTCCGCACTTATCAGCAACAACTTGAGGTTGCCCGCCACAATCTCCAATCCCAAGAAGAAATATTACAATTAAACGAAGCCAAGTTAAAGGCAGGCCTGACTTCACGCCTGACCGTCGCACAAGCCCGCGGATTATGGTTACAAACGAAAGCAACCCTACCTGCCATCGAATCCTCTGTCTATGAACAGGCCAATCTACTGCTGGTGTTAAGTGGAGAATACTCAGACTCCCTACGACAGGAGCTTTTATACCCAAAACCACTTCCGCCGAATAAAGGTTTCTTAATAGACGGAATACCGGCAG
>URJC01000219.1 GCA_900548135.1 uncultured Odoribacter sp.
CTTTTAATATCAAGACTCCCGACCGATCCATTATCCCTGCTTTACAAGATAAAATAGATAACCTGACAAAACCCAAAGGCTCATTGGGGCGATTAGAAGAACTAGCCATACAGATTGGAACCATTCAGCAAACGCTGTCTCCGGTGTTAAGGACCCCTCAAAATATTGTGTTTGCAGCCGACCATGGTGTGGTTGTCGAAGGAGTCAGCTTTTCTGCCCCGGAAGTAACGGCACAACAGATATACAATTTCCTGAAAGGCGGCGGCGGAATCAATATGTTTGCACGCCAGCATCATTTCATCCTGAAAGTGGTAGATTGCGGAGTGAATACCGATTTCGGGGATCTGCCCGGACTTATTCACCGGAAAATCAGGAAGAGTACCGATAATTACCTTTACGGACCTGCCATGACGCCCGAAGAAATGGAACGCGCCATCGAAATCGGGGCAGAAATGGTACAATTGGCTTATCAGGAAGGAACTAACGTCATCAGTTTCGGCGAATTGGGCATGGCCAATACTTCGGCTTCATCGATCTGGATGTCTTATTTCACCGGAATTCCACTGAAAAAGTGTGTTGGTGCAGGAAGCGGTTTGGATAACAAAGGCATAGAACACAAATACAATATACTTCATCAAGCGATGGAGCATTATTCCGGGAAGGGTAGTACAGAAGATATCCTGCGTTGGTTCGGAGGCTTCGAAATGGTAGCCGCAGTCGGAGGTATGCTACAGGCAGCCGAATTAGGTATGCTCATTATTGTGGACGGTTTTATCATGACCAACTGTGTACTGGCTGCCAGCAAATTGTATCCGGAGGTTCTGGAATACTGCATCTTCGGACATCAGGGCGATGAAGCCGGACATAAACTCGTTTTAGATGTTTTAAATGCAAAACCATTACTGAATCTGGGACTTCGCTTAGGAGAGGGCACCGGCGCTATTTGTGCTTATCCTATCATTGAATCAGCCATTCGTATGATCAATGAAATGAGTAGTTTTAAAGCCGCCGCTGTTACAAAATATTTTTAAAATTCCAAACCCCAATCTGGATGAAAAGTTTTTTGGCAGCCTTAATGATGTTTACCCGTCTCCCTCTATGGCGAATTGTACAGGTAGACAAGAAATACTATAGCACTATTTTACTTTCATGGCCATTGGTGGGATTCTTTACCGGACTGACAACCTGGTTCACTTTATGGTTAGGAACTTGTATAATGCCTTTATTTCCGGCATGCATTCTGGCTATTATATCCCGTCTCCTACTCACCGGGGCATTACACGAAGACGGATTAGCTGACTTCTTCGATGGTTTCGGAGGAGGAACGGATAAAGAAAAGATCCTTACCATCATGAAAGACTCCCACATCGGTAGCTATGGAACAATCGGCCTGATCATGTATTTTCTGTTATATACGGGTTTCCTCAGTAGTTGTCCGAGTGCTATCATCATTATCAGTGCCGACGTTACTGCCAAATTGTGTAGCGCCGTCATGATTAATTCTTTATCTTACGCCCGGACGGAAGAAACTTGTAAAACCCACATCATATACAAACACCTCAACGGATGGGCATTCACAGGAATGGCCATATTATGTGCTTCATTACTTTTTATTATTTATATCCTTAGTCAGCCTACTACATCTCAATTACAAAATATCCTGTTATCCCCTATCATTATTATAATTCCAGTTGTACTTTTTGTCCTGGTTTTACGTCATTACTTTCAAAGAAAAATCGGAGGATATACAGGAGATTGTTGCGGGGCTGCCATGTTACTGACAGAACAGTTTTTTTACTTAAGTTATATCATTTATCTACAACTCCCCATATGAAAATCACCTTAATCCGACATACAAGTGTTGCTGTAGAAAACGGTATTTGTTACGGCTGGACCGATGTTGATGTTGCCCCATCATTTAAAGCTGAAGCTTCCCAGGTAAAACAAAACCTCAACAACCGTACATTTGATACAGTCTTTTGCAGCCCTTTGCTTCGTTGCCGGAAATTAGCAGCTTCCTGCGGTTTTCCCACGCCAATAACCGACGACCGCCTCAAAGAACTCAATTTCGGAAACTGGGAAATGCAAAAATGGGATAATATTCACGATCCTGCCCTTCAATGTTGGTATAAGGATTGGATTCATCTCCCAGCTGGAGGGGGAGAAAGCTATGAAGACCAATGCCTGCGTGTGGCAGACTTTCTGAATGAACTTCTCCCCAAAAATTACCAACATGTCTGCATTTTCACCCACAGAGGAGTCATCGCCTCAGCTATGGTATATGCCGGATTGTGTAGCGTAGAAGATTCTTTTGTCACCGATATACCTTACGGTAGTATAAATGATCTGGAATTTTAAATTGCTAATGCCTTCTTTCCCCTGGGGGGCAAAATAAAAAACGGATGTACCCATTTCTAATAAATCAAGCACACCACTACGGACAAAATCATAAGGCAATTTTTCAACTAATAAATCGGACGTTAATTTTTGTTTGTTTCTTTTACAAAACGTGGCAAAATTATAAAATAATTCTAAACTGCAAATCAATTCTTTACTAAAAATTGGATTTTTACAAAATACGCCTAAGGATAGCAAAAATTAACGTCCGATTTTTATACAAATTATAATATTGATTGTCTTATAGTTATAATAAAATAGGATGAAAAATAATAACTCATTTTTTATTAACCCAACACTTTCAAAAAATGGAAGTGTGCTAAAACGCAATGTAATATGAAAAAATTAATTTTATTAGCTGCTCTTGCTACAGGATTAATGTTCACAGCAAAAGCACAGGAAAATGGTTTTGGTATCCGCGCAGGACTAAATCTTTCCAATGCTCGCGGAGATTTCAAAGACGCCGTTGGTGGAGATATTAAAATGAAAGCCGGGTTCAATATCGGAGTGATTTATGACTATGGATTCAGTGAAAGTTTCTATATCCAACCGGGACTTTATTATACTCTCAAAGGTGTTAAAGCCGAAGATAAAGAAGACGATTACAAAACGACCTATAATCTGAGTTACCTGGAAATCCCTATTTTGGCATCCTATCGAATTGCTATTTCCGATAACACAAAATGGCATATCAATGCAGGACCCTATTTTGCTTATGGAGTTGGCGGTAAAGTGAAATTCGAATACGACGGGGAGAGTGAAAAATATGACGCATTCGGAAAAAGTGATGAGGACAAAGAAAAAGGCGATTTGAAACGGTTTGATTTTGGATTAAGTTTTGGTACCGGCGTTAGTTTTGATAAATTCTATGTAGGTTTAAAATATGATCTGGGATTAAGCAACATCGGAGAAAAAGATTGTTGGTACAAGGGAGAAGACGATAAAGCAAAAATCAAAACCGGAAATTTTGCAATCAGTGTTGGCTATAACTTCTAAAATTGTAATTCTTACATGAAGAAGAAAATGAAGGAGCTGTCCTTCAAAAAGTGAAGTACACCCCAAAGGTTAGATAAAAAACTTTTGGGGTGTTTTTTGAAATACAGTCACAAACACCGACTGCTAATAGTGAGCCGTATAAAGCAGCAAGAAACAATATTTTATTTGTCAGATAAAACGCCACCTCTCGCCAGCCCAGATATATGACCGATAGGTATATATGGCAAGCATGAACGTTTGTATCGCTATCCCTAAATAAATGATTCTGTTCTACCTGGCAGGCCGCCCCTATTTTTTCAATTCAGGCCGGATCCTTTCCAACCAATTATCTACCCTATCTTCTGTTTTATCAGCCTCATAATCCTCATCCAGCGGCAAACCGATAAATTTACCTTCCTGTAAAGCACGCGAATCGTTAAAGATGTAATCACGGGTCTCTGTTTCTCCGATCAGTTTTCCGCCGATTTCTTCGATCGTCTGGCCCAATATGCCCATTCCGTCTACAAAATTATTCGGATAACTGACATGATCCCCCAACCCGACGATAGCAACCTTTCGACCTTCCAAACGAATCCGGAGCATTTTGGGTAAAAATGACGACCAGGGATCTTTTTGTTCCATTTCCCAGGTATTCCGGCCTAAAGTCGAACAGACCAGGATCAGATTGTGATAATCCAGTAATCGCAGTGGAGTGACATCAGAAATAACAAAGAGATCCGGTTGCAGATCTACCAGTTTTTGTTTGATCAGACGGGCCACTTTATGAACGCTGCCTCCCGAAGGTGCATAAAATATTCCTAATCGTTTTGTAGCCTTATGATCTTTATCTATCAAATAATTCCCTTCCAGATCAGCTTTCAGCTGATAATTCCCTGGTTGATTTTCCTTTTTCATGGATCGCATAATTTAATGTCAAACCTATATGATATCTAACCTATATACGGCAAAGGAATGGGACGGTTTGTTTTTGTTAAAAAAATTTTCTCTGCGCTTTATTTTTGTTTTTGTTTAAATAACCATTTATCGTCTTGAATCTGAAGTTCATAAATTTTGTCATTACCTCCGTCAGTAGTCGAATCGGCATCGGCATCCTCTGTTTTAGCTTTGTGTCTCAGATCATCCAAGGCCGATTTATAGCGGGATTTTTCCTCTGTGGTCAGCGAAGGCATATCATTGATCCGGTCAGAAATAAACTGCATCAGTTTTTCATTGTTGCAAATATTCAGATTACAGGCTAATCCGGCTTCCCGTATGGTTTCATTAAACTGAAGTAACATCTGATCCACCCTCTTTTCATCCGCTTTCCAATATCCTTTCCTGACCGTCTCGAGCAGACGGGCAAGTATCGACTGATAGGCATATAAATTGCCGCTCTTCTTAAACCGTTCTTTTATATCCAGTTGATATTTATCCATGACATAAGTATCATAGATTTGATTCCAGTCGTTATCGCTAACCGATTCCGGTAATGTGGCCTCCCAGCCCCAAAGATTAAAAACCATTTTATTGATAAAACGGGCACCGGCATATCCCTCGTCCACCATCGCATCCACCCATTTGGGATTCAGATAACGGGTCTTCAGTTCACGTCCCAGAAATTTCTCGAG
>URJC01000220.1 GCA_900548135.1 uncultured Odoribacter sp.
CAGATCGAAGCTTCGGGGATCAATAATCTGACGGACCTGTTGAAAAATTTTGTTAATGTGGATGTGATTGAATATCCGGGATATAATTCTTATTTCAGTATCCGGGGATTCAAACCGACAGAAGGAAAATACACGACAGTCCTGATCGATGGAGTACCGGCCGGTACTACCAATATGGCGACACTTTCTTTAGGCGATGTAGAGCAGGTGGAAGTACTGAAAGGCCCTTTCTCCGCCATGTATGGTTCGGATGCGATGGGTGGAGTGGTGAACATCGTCACCAAACGGAATAAGGATAAACTCACCGGAGGAATCAAAGTTGCAGCCGGAAGTTATCAAACTTCCAAAGGGGCTTTTAATGTCGGTGGACGGATCTATCGGGGGCTTTCTTTCGATGCCTCTTTCGATTATACTGCTCAGGCACGAAACTATAAGATCGGAGACCATAATCTCTTGCATATGTCGGCAACGGATAAAGCTATCCTCGGTAAAGATACTTATGGTATTAAAATGAATGGCTCACGGCATAGCGGTATCGCCGGTAAAGGCCGTATCGGTTATGATTTCGGGAAAAACTGGTCTTTGAATTTTACCGAGATTTTTTTTGTGGGTAAGGACCTGCCGACGGGAGGAAATGTTTGGGGGGCTAACGGATTGAAAAAGAAAGATGTCACCCGGTATACCGAAAAATTAGAACTCAATGGAAAAGTGAATAATCATAATTTGTTTTTCGCTCCTCATTACTCTACGGCTAAGACCGATACTTATACGGCAGACACCGATACGGCTTATGTGTATTCGGGTAACGAACTGAATACTTATGGATTTACAGCACACGATAATCTGATTTTAGGCAAACAAAGAATTGCTTTCGGATTCGATAACAATAATGAAGTCAGTGAGATAACCAGTTTTAAAGCGCGTGGTGAGATTAAAGCACCTTATCAACCCCGTTTCCGGAATACGGCTTGAGGGATATTCCTGCAGAGTAACTTGAAATTATTTAAAGAAAAATTGGACTTGTCGGTCGGATTGCGCTATGATTATATCGATTTTAAACTTCGGAAAACACCTGGTTTGGAGAATGAAGAGAAATCGGAAAGTTACAACACTTTCAATCCCAATATCGGCGCAAAATACAATATATACGGCGGTATGGCCGTCCATGCCAGTTTCGGTACAGCTTTCAGCATGACCGATGCTTATCAGAAAGCCGGAGAATTTTTGTACAGCGGTACGCTTACCGTAGGAAATCCTGATCTGGATCCTGAAAAATCCCGTACGTTGGATGCCGGTTTGACATTCAGCCGGCCGGAACTGGGGGTAAATTTTGATTTTACTTATTTTTATACGTGGAATGATGATCTGATTGTGGAAGAGGCATGGACCGATGAAGAAAGCGGACAAAAGTACAAAACGTTCAAGAATGCCGATAAAGCAAAAAAAAGTGGAATGGAAATTATGGCTTCTTATGACTTCGGCCGTCTGTTCGATGGTGACTTTGCTTTGAAGCTTTATGGAAATCTGACCTGGATGTTTACCTATCAGGATCAGACTAAAGGAGTATGGAACAAAACATTATCCGTTCGGAAACAGAATGCCAATTTCGGACTCGATTTCTTGCATCAGAAAGGGTTCAGTGCGCGGCTGAACGGACGTTTTGCCGGACATCGCATCGAGAAAAACTTTATCGGTGATAAATATCGTCCGACATTGAACGATTTGTTAAGTGAAAGCCAACCCGGGTATTTAACTGATAAACTGATTAAGCATCCGCAATTTATGGTGTTCGATTTTTCGGCCTCTTGTCCGCTTATAAAGAATGTGTCGGTCGGTTTGAATATTAACAACTTATTCGATGAAAATTATACCGAAAAGGATGGTTATAATATGCCTGGGCGGAATTTTCAGGTAAGAGCTGCTATGACTTTTTGATCTGAAGACATGTATTTGTTGCTGATGGCGGATATATAATGGGGTATGAAAGGGATTAAGTATTATTTTGTTATTTTGTCACTTTGTTTTGGGCTATCTTTGACAGCCCAAAACAAAGTCAGTTTTCTTATCGATGACGGTTTTTGGGTCGGCGTAAACCGGAGCATGCATTTACTGGCGAAAATGCATCCGGAGGTAGCGGAGAAATGTCAGTTCAAGGAATTTATCTATTCCAACTATCACGAAAGTGATATGGATTTTTTTGAAAATTCCGATCTGATATTCGTCGCTTTGCATAATAATGGGTTGGTTTTTAAAGCGAAACCTCAGCTGTTGTCCGCTTTGAAACGCGGAGCGAAGGTTTATGCGCTTAATTTATCCCATGAATACGATGCCGAATTGCAGGAATGGGGGATCTGTTTCGATCCCTGGACATTGGCCGCTTTTAAAAGCGGAGGAGAAAACAATATCATGAATATCGTTCTGAAAAAACTGAATAAAGATTTACATTTCGATTGTGAATATCAGGATATTGATAGAAATAAAAAGTTACATACCTGTATCGGTTCTTATTTAGCCGAGAGAACCGATATCGACACCCAGGCTCCCTGGATCGGATTGATTATTGGGAGAAGCGATCTGACCAAATCGCAGTATTTGTATATCGATGTATTTATCCGGAATATCGAAGAGAAAGGTTTTAATGTATTACCCGTGTTCACCTCTCAAAAACCGGGACATCACGAAGAACAGGTGATCGAACGGTTTTTTATTTCCTGTGATAGTCTTCCCCGCGTGAGTGCCCTCTTGAATCTGGGATGTTGGTATAATACAAGGCCTGAGCAGGAAAGGGTGGTACTGGAAAAATTAGGAGTGCCGGTGATCAATGGGATTATACTGAGTACGAATCAAAAAGATTGGGAAAAATCTTTAGTCGGAATAGATATTTACAATCGGTCGAATTTGGTGGCTATACCCGAATTAGCCGGTTATATCGAACCTTCTGTTGCTGTCGTATTCGACGATTTCGATCATAATATCCGGATTAAGAATATGATCGGTTATCAGATGGAAACGCTGCTCGGGCGTATAAAGAATATCCATAACCTGCAGACAAAGCCTAATCGTGAAAAGAAAGTGGCCCTGATTTACTACAGCTATCCTCCCGGAAAAGAAAACATAGGGGCCAGCTACCTGAATGTACTTCCCCGAAGTATTTTATCTATCCTACAGAGAATGCGGCAGGAGGGAAAAAATACTTCGGGGAAGGCGGGCAGCCGATCGACAGTGCTGCTATTTTTAACCGGGTGATGGACTATGGAAGGAATATCGGTTCCTGGGCTCCTGCAGAGGTGGATAAATTGGTGCGTAAAGGAGATCCTGTATTGGTACCGATGGAAGTGTACAAAGAATGGTACGATAAGTTATCGTTGAAGATTAGGACGGAAATGGAGAACAAATGGGGAAAACCCGAAGAGTCTGAACTGATGGTTTGGAAAGATTCTTCCGGGAAATCTTATTTTGTGATCCCGGTGGTGAAATACGGAAATATCATACTGACACCTCAACCTCCCCGGGGATGGGAAGACAATGCGAAGAGTTTATATCACGATCCTCTGGTTCCTCCCCCTCATCAGTATCTGGCTTATTATCTTTTTTTGAAGTATGGCTTTCACGCAGATGCACTGGTGCATATCGGTACTCACGGCACGCATGAGTGGTTGCCCGGAAAAGAATGATTATCCCGAAGCGCTGATCATGGATGTACCTAATATTTATCCGTATATTGTGGATAATGTGGGTGAAGGCCTGCAGGCGAAAAGAAGGGGACAGGCCGTGATTATCGACCACATGACTCCTCCTTTCGATAAGGCTTCTTTAAATCCGGAATTGCGGGATTTGAAAAGTGGCATATCTAAATACTATGATCAAAAAAGCAAAAGCCCGATCTCGTCGATGGCGCAATTCAGGGATCTGGCTCTTCGGATAAAAACACTCGGACTGGATAAGGATTTGAAGCTGGATACCATAACGGATCAGAATCTGGAAGATATCGACGATTATCTGAAAGAGATAGAAGAAAATAAAACCCCTTTCGGCTTGCACACTTTCGGTGTATCCCCTGATGAGGCTTATACGAAAGCGACAACGGAAGCTATTGTATCAATGCAAAAGGATTTGATGGGAAAAGATTTGGAACTTTTCAGGGAGCAGGTACAAAAGAATATCGCAAAATCGGGGAAAGAAGAATTGGATGCTTTTATCCGGGCTTTGAATGGAAAGTATGTCCGGGCAGGAACAGGAAACGACCCGATCCGGAATCCGGGTGCTCTGCCTACAGGTAAAAACTTTTTTGCTTTCGATCCGAGACTGATTCCTTCCAGAATGACTTGTCGGTTGGGAGAGCAATTGGCAGAGGAGCTGATAGAACAGTATAAGGCCGAACACAACGGGGAGTGTCCTCCTAAAGTGACCATAAATTTGTGGGCGGTGGAGTGTATCCGGAATGAAGGTACGATGGAAGCCCAGGCTTTAAGCTTACTTGGTGTGAGACCTGTTTATAATGCTTCCAATCAGGTTGTCGGTCTGGAATTGATTCCGCAGCATGAGTTGAAACGTCCGAGAGTAGATGTCGTTTTTGCTCCATCGGGATTATACAGGGATATTTTTCCCGAATTGATGGCTCTGCTGGACAAGGCGGTCAGCCTGGCCAGAAGTGCCGATGAAAAAGATAATTTTGTCCGGGAACATATCCTTGAATCTGAAGATAAGTTGAAACAACTGGGGGTTCAGGAAGATTCGCTGGCCCGGCGCATCGCTTCGGTACGTTTGTTTACGACCCCTTCGGGTGCTTATGGTACCGGGGTTAGTGGGACGGTGCAGGCTTCGGGAACCTGGGAGGATGAAAAGGACGTGGCGGAAGTTTATTTTGACAAGATGAGTCATTTGTATGGCCAAGGATTTTGGGGAACGAAAGTAGAGGACGAATATACCTATTTACCGAAAGGCTTTTCGAAAACTGTATTTAAAAATGCTTTGTCGG
>URJC01000221.1 GCA_900548135.1 uncultured Odoribacter sp.
CGCCATTTCCTTGCTATAAGAATTTTATTTATCCCATATATCCTTTCATGATTCCACGCTTACTATTGCGTACAAACATGATAATTTCATCCCTTTCTTTAGAAGCAGACATCTCTGCCTCTATCCGCTCAATTGCATCCGAAACATTCAGTCCTGATTGGAAAAGAATCCGGTAAATATCCTGAATTTCGTTGATCTTTTCATTGGTGAATTCACGACGACGCAAACCAATTGAATTAACCCCGACATAGGATAAAGGCAAACGTCCCGCTTTCACATAAGGCGGAACATCCTTACCAATCAAAGACCCTCCCTGAATCATAACGTGCTTTCCGATATGACAAAACTGATGCACAGCAGTCATGCCACCGAAAATAGCATAATCGTCTACAAATACTTCCCCTGCCAATTGACAGGCATTGCCAATAATACAATTATCCCCAACCTTACAATCATGCGCAACATGTACATAAGCCATAATCAGGCAATTACTTCCTACTTCAGTAATCCCTCTGGCTGCGGTTCCCCGATTAACGGTTGCACATTCACGAATAGTTGTATTATCTCCAATTCTTACTGTAGTCTTTTCACCTCTAAATTTCAAATCCTGGGGTATTGCAGAAATCACTGCACCTGGAAAAATCTTACAATTTTTACCAATATGCGCACCTTCCAGAATAGTTACATTCGATCCGATCCGCGTCCCTTCTTCAATTATCACATTCTTATCAATCGACACAAAGGGCTCTATCACCACATTATCAGCAACCTGAGCATCCGGATGAACATAGGCTAACGGTTGTTTCATTCGTTTATTATTTAATGAATACTAAGTGTATCTGAAAAAATTCAGCCTGCAAATATAATTATAAGTTTTTGGTTTTTGCAACCTGTGCCATAAATTCTCCTTCACACACCAAATTTTTCCCGACAAAGGCAAATCCTTTCATAGTCACAATCCCACGTTTCACTGGTGCTAAAGTAATCAGCTTAAATACCAAGGTATCTCCCGGAACTACCTTCTTACGGAATTTCACATTATCAATTTTCATGAAATAAGTAGAATAATTCTCCGGGTCAGGTACTCCGCTCAGCACTAAAATACCACCACATTGAGACATTGCCTCAACAATCAACACACCCGGCATAACAGGTTCCTCTGGAAAATGTCCGACAAAATGCGGCTCATTCATTGTCACATTTTTACAGCCAATCACCATATTTTCTGTTACCTTATAAATCTTATCAACCAGTAAAAAGGGGGGACGGTGAGGCAATAATGAACGGATCTTATTGATATCCATCAACGGCTCAGCTGTGATGTCTACTTCCACTGGATAAGCATCATCTTTTTCCTCTGCAACGATTTCTTTATATAACATTTTAGCCATAGAAGCATTCGCTTTATGTCCCGGGCGTTCAGCTATTACATGTCCTTTAATAAAACGCCCACACAAAGCCAAATCACCAATGACGTCCAGCAGTTTATGCCGTGCCGGCTCATTATCAAAATAAAGTTCCAGATTATTTAAAACTCCCTCTTTTACCTGAATATCTGCGTAACCAAACAATTTCGACAACCGATCGACTTCATCCTGGTCCATCTTTCGGTCAACGATTACGATGGCATTGCTCAAATCTCCACCTTTAATCAGATTATTGGCCAATAAAGCTTCCACCTCACGCAAAAAAACAAAAGTGCGACATGGAGCAATTTCTTTTACAAAATCACTACGATCAGCAGAGTAAGAGGCATATTGCATAGATAGATAAGGCGAATTATAATTCACCAAAGTATTTACAACATAATTATCAGCCGGCAATATAGTAATCCGGGTATCGGTTTCTTCACAAGCAAACTCCATTTTCTTTTTTACTGTAAAAAAACGACGTTCTGCCTGCTGTTCTGCAATACCTACTTTTTCAATTTGTTCTACATAATACCGCGAGCTTCCATCCAGAATCGGGAATTCCTCTCCTTCCAACTCTATCAGGCAATTATCTATACCACAACCATATAAAGCCGCCATAGCATGTTCTAAAGTAAACACCTTGACGCCATCTTTCTGCAAACAACTAGCCCGGTCAACAAATTCAACATATTTTGCCAATGCAGGAATCTCAGGATTTTCTTCCAAGTCAGTCCTGATAATTTTATACCCTGTATTTTCTGCCGCTGGTTTAAAAGTTGCGCAAACCTCTTTTCCAGAATGTAAACCTTTTCCTTTTAAGGAAAATTCTCCTTTTAATGTGTTCTGTTTTACTGACATTATTGTTTTTACTTTAATGTTTGTATTTCTTTTTCCAGGTCCCGGAGCTGACTATAGAGTTCGGGTAATTTCCTGAATAGGACATAACACTTCCGGTATTTTGAAGCATCAAAAGCAGGAGCCCCCATAAATACGGCCCCTTCTGCAATATCATTTGTAACCCCGCTTTGAGCTGCTAACATCGTCCTATCTGCAATCTTCAAATGCCCGGCAATACCAACTTGTCCTCCCAGCATACAATGCGCCCCTACTTTTGTTGTACCGGCAATACCAACCTGTGCAGCCATCACTGTATTTTCGCCAATCACAACATTGTGAGCAATCTGGACCAAGTTATCTAATTTCACCCCTTTCTTTATACGGGTAGAACCCATTGTTGCCCGGTCAATACAAGCATTTGCACCTATCTCCACCTGATCTTCAAGCACCACATTCCCAATCTGAGCAACCTTTTTATAATCTTCCCCTGCCGGAGCAAACCCAAACCCATCAGCTCCAATTACAGTACCCGCATGAATCGTACAATGGCTGCCAATTACACATCCATAATATATTTTCACTCCGGCATACACCGTTGTATAGTCTCCAATGCTTACTCCTTCCCCAATGTAAGCCTGAGGATAGATTTTAACATGATTTCCAATCTTTGCCCCTTTGCCAATATAAGCAAAAGCCCCGATATACGGATCTTCTCCCAAAGTGACACCTTCTCCGATAAAAGAAGGCTGTTCAATACCCTGAGGCTGCGGACGCATCATTTCCTCATACATACACAGCAAAGCTGCTATTGCATCATAAGCCGAAGGAACACGAATCATTGTACAAGGCACTGGCTGTACCGGCGAAAAATCATGATTCACTAATACCACAGAAGCCTCTGTCGTATAAATATAATGTTCATATTTAGGATTAGCCAAAAAAGCCAAAGTATTCGGTCTTCCTTCTTCAATTTTGGAAACATTATTGATCAACACTTCTCCATCCCCTTCTATCTTTCCTTGCAATAATGCTGCTATATCTTTTGCTTTAAACTCCATGATTTTCAAAATTTCGGCAAACTTACGAATTTTATTTGTAACTCGTAAAAATATTACAAATATGTTTCAAAATTAACTATTTCTAAACATTCCTTAATTTACAACTACAAACTATGCCACAAACATTTACCTACAAATCATCCATCGTTTGTCGAGCGATCGGATTCTTGCCATTGAATATTCATCTGTTAACTAACAAATCCAAAAATAACAACGATAGGAAACTACAAGCCAACACCGTATATCCCTATCAAAAACACCATAAAATGATATAAATTTTATACAGATAATATTTTGTATCTCAATAATTAGTCGTATATTTGCAGCGGTTTAGCAAGGCTAAAAAGAGGGGATTGACATCCCCTCTTCTTTTTGCCGTATAATTTACTAAAAAAGCCAACAGTTTTTCTGAAACAAAAAAATGATACGACCAAATCAATAAAGATGAAAGTAGAAGATATTAAAAACATAGCGAATCCGATTTTAGAAGCGAAAAATTTATTTTTAGTTGATTTGAAAATTTCCGGCGAAAATGTTATTGAACTCTATATTGACGCCCTTACAGGGGTAAATATTCAGACTTGTATCGAAATCAGCCGGGAAATAGAATCTCATTTCAACCGCGACGAAGAAGATTTCGAGTTAACCGTATCAAGTGCCGGAATCGGCTATCCTTTTAAAGTGGAAAAACAATATCAAAAAAACTTGGGGAAAAATGTTGAAATAAAAACGAAAGATAACCGAAAATTAAGCGGCATTTTAAAATCCTTTGATCGACAATCCATAACAATTGAATACGAGGAGAAACGAACCATTGCAGGAAAAAAGAAAAAAGAAATTGTTAAAGCAGAGTTGCCTATTAACCGGGAAGATATCAAAGAAATTAAAGACGAAATAAAATTTTAAACCATAATCTGAATAAAAGCTAAAAGTCAAGATGGAAAATATTAATCTGATTGATTCATTCGCAGAATTCAAAGAATTCAAGAATATAGACCGCGCAACACTGATGAGAGTACTGGAAGATATTTTCAGGAATATGTTGGTAAAAAGGTACGGAACAGACGAAAATTTTGACATCATCATCAATATTGACAAAGGGGATCTTGAAATCTGGAGAAACCGGACAGTTGTAGAGGACACTAAATTAGAAAATCCAAATAGCGAAATCACGTTGAGTGAAGCTAAAAAAATCGATGCAGATTATGAAATCGGAGAAGAAGTAACTGATGAAGTAAAATTCAAAGATTTCGGACGCCGTTCAGTTCTGGCATTACGTCAGAATTTATCTGCCCGTATTCTGGAATTAGAAAAAGATAATATATATAATAAGTACAAAGATAAGGTCGGACAAATTATCCTTGGGGAAGTTTACCAGGTATGGAAAAAAGAAATGCTTGTTTTGGATGATGAAGGGAATGAACTTATTCTTCCGAAACAAGAACAGATCCCCACTGATTTCTTCAAAAAAGGAGATACCATCAAGGCAGTTGTCATCCGGGTAGAAATGCGGAATGCCAATCCTTATATTGTACTTTCACGCACCTCCCCTGTATTTTTAGAAAGACTTTTTGAAAATGAAGTACCAGAAATTTTCGACGGTTTAATCACCATAAAAAATGTTGTACGTGTACCAGGAGAAAGAGCCA
>URJC01000222.1 GCA_900548135.1 uncultured Odoribacter sp.
TCCCTGTCAGAAACTTTACTCGAAAGAGATGCAGCAAATCATAAAGACGAAGATACTCCCTCCATAAGCCATCAGGCCTTGCAAGCCATTCACAGAAGAAGTAAGGGATTACTGGAATTTGTACAAAACTATCGTAAACTGACCCGCATACCACAACCCGAACCAACCCTGATCTATGTTCAGGAATTATTCTCAGATTTACAAAAACTACACCATATTCCAACAGTTCAGTACCATTTCACCAATCCGGATCCCGGACTTCAAATCTATGCCGACCGCATCCAGATAGAACAGGTATTAATTAATCTGATTCATAATGCAGAAGAAGCTTATACAACAAATTCATCTGCCCACATCCATATTTCAGCTATCAAATACCCGGATAAAACTGTCATCAGTGTTTGTGACAATGGAATGGGAATCGTACCCGAAGCCATCGACAAAATATTTGTTCCTTTTTTCACTACCAAACCCGGAGGTTCCGGTATCGGCCTCAGCCTTTGCAAGCAAATCATGACCCTGCATCAGGGTAATATCACAGTAAACAGTAAGCTCGGAGAAGGCACCACCTTCCGCTTAGTCTTTTATGAAAAACACCGGTTTAACTCTTGAATCTTTTTTACCGATCACTTGTAATAAAAATTTTTGGTGCTTCTTTTGTCATTTTAGTACTCCAAAGGAAACTTTCCAGAATCCCACATCTTATCCTATCAAATTAAAATGAGCTGAACACCAGTTTCTTCCCTTAAACTGGCGTTAGCTCATTCATTTATACTCTCCCTTACGTACATTTCAATGAATGTCCGTAACGGTTTATAAATAATCGATTACAAATGCCCTACAACCATTTTACCAAAGCAAAATCCTGACGATGAGGCAGTAATTCACTCTTCGGATAAATACGGATTGCAAGCATCAATAGCCCCGGAGAATCAGCTGTCACATCAATACGGTACATGGCTATACTTCCTTCCTGCGATATCGGAGTAAAATCATGTTTCTCCCGGATAATCAATTGACCGTCTTTTTGTTCTGCTGCTACCAATTCCACTCCTACCTCATGCATATCCAATTCGCCGATCTCCAATTTTACTTCCCCATAATAAGACTTTCCTAAAGAAATAATTTGCTTAGAACGATTAGGTAAATTCAAACCGATCAACTCAATACTATCCCACTCCCGGGAAATCTTATTCTTCCATTCCGTAATTTCAGTTGCCATAGCATAATTATCAGCAATCATCTTCTTGTAACGTGCCGACATCGGAATATAATATTGCCGTTCATAGTCTTCCAACATCCGGTTAGTGGTAAAATTAGAAGCAACATAGGCTATCGTATTTTTTATGGTCTTGATCCATTTCGGCGACACTCCGCTTTCATCTTTATCATAGAACAAAGGAGCGATCTCATCATCGATGATATTATAAATCATCTCAGAATCCAGCTCATCCTGCATGGCCTGATTTTCAAACGTACGCTTCATCGGTAACATCCAGCCAGCATCAGGACGATACCCCTCTACCCACCAACCATCAAGCACACTGAAATGCATCACTCCATTCATAGCTGCTTTTTCGCCACTTGTCCCTGAAGCTTCCTGAGGACGGGTCGGGGTATTCATCCAAACATCTACTCCCTGTACCAGCTTTTTCGCTAAATCCATATCATAATTCGGCAAGAAAACAATCTTACCCAGGAATTGCGGATATTTGGACACTTCAACAATCCGTTTGATCAGATCCTGACCTGCTTTATCGGCAGGATGGGCTTTCCCGGCAAAAATAAACTGCACCGGATGTTCAGGATTATTTACAATCTCATCCAATCTTTCCAAATTACGGAATAACAAATGGGCCCGTTTATAAGTCGCAAAACGACGGGCAAAACCAATAGTTAGAATATCATCCCGCAAAGTTTCCTGTATTTTAATCACCTGACGCGGTGTAAAATAAGAAGCAGCAACCCCATCTGTCAACAAATGGTTTTTGATATGATCAATCAACCTCTTCCGAAGTGCGGAACGAACTTCAGCAATGATCGTATTCGGAACATTGAAAATTTCCTCAAAACACTTTTTATCATAATGGTGATTCTTAAAATCCTCACCAAAAAGATGTTCTTCTATTTTCTTCCATTCCGGAGCAGTCCAGGTCGGATAATGCACTCCGTTTGTCACATAGCTGATATGTAACTCCTCAGGCATATATCCCGGCCACATGCCTTTAAAAATATCCTTACTGACTTCACCATGTAACCAGCTTACCCCATTCACTTCCTGAGCCATATTAGCAGCCAGGAAACTCATAGAAAACTTCTCATTGGGATCAGCAACATTGATTTTACCCAATCCCAATAATTGTTCCCAACTGATCTTCAACCGATCTGCATAATGCGAGATATAGGTTCGCAACATATTTTCAGAAAAAGCGTCATGTCCGGCAGGCACTGGTGTATGGGTTGTAAATAACGAAGACGAACGTACTACTTCCAGTGCTTCCTGGAAAGACAAGTGTTGCTCAATGATATATTCTTTCAGACGTTCCAGCCCAGTAAAAGCTGCATGTCCTTCATTACAATGATAAGTAGCTGCATCAATACCCAATTTCCGCAATGCCTGAATACCACCGCATCCCAACAGCAATTCCTGTTTCAAACGGTTTTCCCAATCCCCGCCATACAAATGATGTGTAATCATCCGGTCTTCCGGCAAATTATCTTCAAAATCAGTATCCAACAAATACAATTCTATTCGTCCGACATCCACTCTCCAAATCCGGGCATATACATTACGCCCCGGGAATACCAGGCTCACCAGTTGCCAATTCCCCTCATTATCCCGAACAGGAGAAACCGCTATTTTCATAAAATCCTGTGCCTCATATTCAGCTTCCTGTTCTCCGGTTGCAGATAATTTCTGTGTAAAATAACCATACCGGTAAAGCAGACCCACAGCAGTGATTTTAGTTCCTTTATCACTGGCTTCTTTCAAATAATCCCCGGCCAGAATACCCAGACCGCCGGAATAAATTTTCAAAGAAGTATGCAACCCATACTCCATACTGAAATAAGCCACTCCATTACCGGACATATTGTCTTTGGCAGCCATATACTCCTGAAAATGCTGATATACTTCATTCAGTTTTTTTACAAAAGCTGCATCATTTTCCAACTGCTTATAACGATTCAAGGAGATAGAATCCAATAAAACAATTGGATTATGCCCGCATTCCCGCCATTTGTCCACATCTATCATCCGGAACAGCTCACGGACTTCATCATGCCAACACCACCAAAGATTCTTGGACAATTCCTCCAAAGCCATCAACTTTTCGGGTATTGACCGGTGAATCATAACGCTGACCCAACTCGGATTATTCACAGTCAGCTGTTTTTCAATATAAGAAACATTCCGGTTCAGATCGCTCATAGGTAACTCTTTCAGCCGTTCATTCACCTGATCCATAGCAATGCCGTATGCCTGCTTATAATAATTAATCAGATTATCCCATAAAGCTATCCGGGACACATCTTTGGCGTTTTCCCGATTTTTCAGCCGATCTTCCGGAGCGATTTTGACATACTCCTGCACCCATTCAGCAATAGCCATAGTTACACTGCTGGTATCTCCATCTTCCCGGTGAACAATTTCAATTCCCGGATGGTTCATGTTATAATGTTCTTTTACCCACAAACCAAAACCTGCCAGTGTAGTAGTAAGCGTAGGTACTTTAAATGCCAGACTTTCCAAAGGAGTATACCCCCAAGGCTCATAATAAGAAGGAAATATGGTCAGGTCCATGCCCACCAGCAAATCATAATAAGGCATATTGAATACCCCGTCATCTCCATTCAAGTAAGAAGGAACAAAAAATATCTTCACCTTGTCATCCTCTGAATTCCGCAATTTCAGTGCCTTTATCCGGTTCATCACCGGATCATTTACCTCATCAGTCAGATAATGGGTAAGGTATACATTCGTACTCCCGACAGCCTGATAAGGTTGTTCCAGATTATGAAGCATCTCTGTATTCGGACCCGAATGGCCGGCAGGGACTAAAATAAAAGCCAATACTTCCCGATCAATAACATTCTCCCGGTTCAACCGTCCCATAGCATCGATAAACACATCGATCCCTTTATTTTTAAATTCATAACGCCCGCTGATTCCAACCAATAAAGCATCATCAGAAACAGGACGTCCCAATAATGCCTGAGCTACCTGTAAGAATTTTTCACGCCCGGCTTTTTCTTTATCCGCCCACTCTTCTTCTTTCGGAGTGAACACATTTTCAAATCCATTAGGGGTAACAATATCTACTTCTTTATCCAGGAAATGGGCACATTCAGCAGCCGTAATATCACTGACTGTCGTAAAACAATCTGCATTATGAGCAGCAGCTTTTTCCAGCGATTGTTTGGAGACCACATTAAAACGACGCGCCAATTCTTCAGGTACGTAATTTTTCATTTCTCCGTACAAAGGCAGGTTATTCCCTGCAACACAACGTCCCAATACGGTAGCATGTGTCGTAAATACACATCCAACCTGTGGCATAGCACTCTTCAAATAAAGTAATCCAGCCCCTGTCATCCATTCGTGGAACTGGGCAATAATCCGCTGGCGTAAAGAAGAATTGAAACGCACAAAACTCTCTATCACTTTTCCGGCAGCATAACCAAACAACGCCGGCTCGATATAATCCCATTGTCCACTGATAGAGTCCAGTTTATACTTTTCCCAAAATGAAGCAAAAATCTCATCTTTTTGGGTAATAAAAGTACTGAAATCCACCAGAATAACAATCGGTTCCCCAGCCACATTCCAACGGCCTACCTTAATACGCAAACCTTCCTGGGCCGCCCTTTGACGCCAAGAACGGAACAAACGCTGATCGTCTATGAATTCAGGATTCTGTTCCGTATACCTCCAAACGTCCGGTGAA
>URJC01000223.1 GCA_900548135.1 uncultured Odoribacter sp.
AGCCAGGTGGCTGTTGCCCGGGTGAAAGGTTTTCAGGGAGAAAGTTGGAAAGATTTGAAAAAAATAAATACCGTACTGGCATGTGCTAAACATTTTGCTGCTTATGGAGCTTCCGAAGCCGGCCGGGATTACAATACAGTGGATGTGTCTAAGCGTTCTTTGTATGAAATATATTTTCCACCTTTTTATGCCGCAGAGCAGGCGGGGGTAGCTACTTTTATGACTGCTTTTAATGAAGTCGACGGGGTACCGGCAACTGCTAATCAATTTCTGTATACAGATATACTGCGTAAAGAGTGGGGATTTAAGGGATTTGTTGTTACCGATTATACAGCTATGAATGAATTGGTCCCTCATGGTATAGCAGCGAACGAGGAAGAAGCTGCTGAAAAAGCAGTTAATGCTGGTATTGATATGGATATGAATGGCAGTGTGTTTATTCAAAATTTACCACAACTGGTAAAGGATCGGAAAGTGAAGGAGGCTGCTATAGACCAGGCAGTCCGTCCGATTTTGGAAATGAAGTTTTTGTTAGGTTTGTTTGATGATCCTTATCGCTATCTGGATTCTGTACGTGAAAAAAATACGATAATGAAACCGGAATTTTTGCAAGTGGCCCGGGATGCCGGACGGAAATCCATTGTATTATTAAAAAACGAAAAAAAGGTATTTCCAATTGATCCCCGGAAAGCAAAGACGGTGGCTTTAATCGGTCCGATGGTAAAAGATAAGATAAATCAAAATGGAGAGTGGGCTGGACGTGGTAACCGGGATCAAAGCGTTTCGTTGTATGAAGGGTTGATGGATGTATATAAAGATACAAATGTGAAGTTTCTGTATGCTCCGGGTTGTGATCTGACGACTGATGATCAGAGTAAATTTGGGGAAGCGATGAACATTGCTAGTCAGGCAGATCTTATTCTTGCTGTAATGGGTGAAGATTTTAATTGGTCCGGAGAAGCAGCTTCGCGAACGAATATCCGATTACCCGGAGCGCAGCAGGATTTATTGAAAGAATTGGTGAAATTGGGTAAACCTGTCGGATTGGTACTGATTAATGGTCGACCGCTGGATTTATCCTGGGAGGATCAGCACGTAGATGCAATTATGGAAGCCTGGTATTTGGGAACAATGGCTGGTTATTCAATGGCAGATGTGATTAGTGGAGAATATAATCCTTCAGCTCATTTGACGATGTCTTTTCCCAGATCTGTAGGGCAAATACCTGTATATTATAATTATAAGAACACGGGCCGTCCGATAGATCCTGGGCATCCCAAAGTGGATTATCGCTCTTTTTATCTGGATTCACCCAATACTCCGCTTTATCCGTTTGGATATGGATTGAGTTATACGACTTTTGATATCCGGAATATGCGGATGAATACCAATATCTTGAAACCGGAGGGCCGGATTGAAGTGACTGCCGATGTGGTGAATACGGGCGACCGGGACGGGGAAACAGTTGTACAGCTTTATATCAGGGATATTGCAGGAAGTGTAACCCGGCCTGTAAAAGAATTAAGAGGGTACGAGAAAGTATTTATTAGGAAAGGAGAAAACAAGACTGTGCATTTTACAATAACCCGTGAAACTATTGCTATGTATAACTTGGATATGAAATATCTGGCTGAACCAGGAGAGTTTAAGGTTTGGGTTGCTGCGAATGCTGAAGATGATCGGAATGAGGGTAATTTTACTTACAAGGAATAAAGGAGGGAAGTACCAAAAAGAGAACTGACCGGAAATTTTAGTTTCCGGTCAGTTCTCTTTTCAAATTTTCAGCATTCCTTGCATTTGGGTTCGTGGTACTGAGATCGTAACAGGTCCGCAGGCTCCGGGCCCCAGGATGTATTTAGCATAGGTGAATTCAACGGTGTGAAGGGTGAAGTTTACTGCTGTGAAATTCTCTACTGTCGGAGCTGCGAAAGTATAGCATTTGTTTGGATCTTTCAGGTTTGCTTTCAATAAAGCATTGATTTCACTTGCTTTATCATAATTAATGATCTCCTTTTTATCCAGGAATTTTTGAGTCTTCATATTATAGTTCACGCCGTAAAAATTGGTTATACCATTGGCTCCTCCCAGCATTTCATATGAAGATACCAATACACTGATATAATTTTCGTCGGCCAGAAAAACTGAATCGGTAATGTACAATTCGTAGGGTCCGGTTTGTTTTTCGCCGATAGAATCCAGACTGGCAATTTGCTCTTTAGCCTGTTCCTTGAAAGCAGCCTGGATACCTTTTACCAGACCTGTAATTTCATCGTTATACTTGACACAACTTTTTTCTACTTCTGTTTCCGTAGTTGAAAATGCAGGGCGGTTGACAGAAATGTTCCATTCTGCTGTTTGGTCGGTTTCCTTGATTTGTTTTACTTCCAGCTTGATTTCCTTTTTACAGGCTGCGATAGATAGTGCCAGCATACATGCTGTAAATAATTTTGTTTTCATGTTGTATTTCTTTTATTGTTTTTGTAATATAATTATACTGGAGATTGGGTATAAAGTTAATTTGATTTAGGAAAATTTCATAGGTTGGAACGACATTTTTGAAACGAAAAATTCTGACAGTTAAGATACTTTACCGGGGGTATAGGAAATTTTACTGAACGTTTTTTGATTTACAGGCTGCATATATTATAATGGGAATTCGTAAATCAAAAATTATTCCTGCTGTCAGATTATTTTTTTCTTTGGAGTCGTGGCAATAAAATCTTTCAGGTAGAAAGGTTCAAAATAAGCAACATCCACAAATTGCTTTTTATTCCAGAGCTGTTCTGATAACTGGGTCATATGGCGGGCAGAAGTATCTATGTTTTCGATAAAATGGGCGTTTGGGGATGTCAAGGTACTTTTCACCTTCTCGCTGCCGTTACCAAAGAAATATATTTTATGTTTGGCCAATAATCCGGCAAAAGAATTTTCGTCAATGATTTCCGCTTGGGTATCCACGACAGGAGTATTATTCAGGTCAAAAAAAGCAGTATATACTTCCATACGGCGTGCATCGATCATCGGACAATAGAGGACTTTTTCTTTTAATTGTGAAGATACTGATAGGGCCAGGGCTTGTAAGGTGGGCACTGCAATCAAAGGTTTTCCGGCTCCGAAACACAAACCTTTGGCCATAGAAACCCCAATCCGTAAGCCGGTGTAAGAGCCAGGTCCCATGCTAATAGCTACGGCGTCTAGCTCATGGCTGCCCAGGTTGTTTTCTTTTAGAAGTTCATCAATATACTTTCCTAACAGAATGGAGTGGTTAAGTCCTTCCTTATTTTCTTTGATGGCAAAAGTTTCACCGTTCTTTGCTAATGCTACGGAACAAACTGAAGTTGAAGTATCTATATTTAAAATCAGAGACATGAGATAAATAGAATCGTTAATTGTTATTTTATTTCCGTATAATTTGGATTTCTCCGTTTAATCCCAATTTGATAATACTGGATGGGGAGGCCGGTGTATGGTCGTTTTGCCTGTAGTCAACTATATAATCAACAGCATTCCGGATTTCCTCGCTGATGTCCTCATAAAACCGGGGGGAAGGTTCGCCGCTGATGTTGGCAGACGTGGATACGATGGGACGATTGAATCTGAAAATCAGGGATCTGGTGAATTCTTCTTTTGTAATACGTATACCGATAGTACCATCTTCGGCAATTAAGCCTGGGGCCAAACGTTTAGCCCCGGGATAAATGATTGTAGTCGGTTTATCAGCCACTTCGATCAGGTCAAGGGCAATCGCCGGAACATCTGCATAAGAAGCAATTTTTCCTGCATCATCCAATAAGACTAACATAGATTTATTGTCAACCCTTTTTTTGATTTCATAGATACGTTTTACAGCCTCTGCATTGGTTGCGTCACATCCTAATCCCCAGATGGTGTCTGTCGGATACAGAATTATTCCTCCATTTTTTAAGATTTCCTGGATTTTCCGGATTTCTTCTTTGAGCTTATCATTCATAATGCATACTTATAGAGTGTAGATTAACGATGTTGAATGGGGCTGAAGCAAATGAATTATCAGACTTGCAGCGGATCGTTCATCATTGTTTAAAATTTTGAAACGTGTTCCAAAATTTATCTGGATTTCGGTAGGCGAAAATACTAAGTTTTTTTATACTTTCTGCCTTTTGCTTTTACTTTTTCATTTCTTTCTGAATGTAATAAAATCAGAGCTTTAAGCTGGATTATACCAGACTGTAAATCTTTTCAGTTTGTAAGTTTCAGAGCTTGCTGACAAAGATTTATTTAATAACAGATTAGTCAAAACTCATTTTTAGCAACCATGCCTGTACTGTTTTCAGTGCTTGTGAGTGCGAGTTTTGTGCGGTTGTACCTTTTATGGCAAGTCCTTCGCTTACGGTAGCTCCTTTGCAAGCATCTTACGCTTCGTACCCGACAGCCCGCTGCCCTCGTGCGTGCAGAACGGAACGACAGTTTTCCCGTTCCAATCGTGTTTCTCAATGAAGGTATAGACCGCCATCGGCATATCTCCCCACCAGTTGGGATACCCCAAGAAGATAACATCGTAATCCTCGACTTTTATATCGCCTTTTACTTCCGGGCGTGCATTACTTTCTTTCTCCGTTTGCGCTACATCCACGCAAGCCTTGTACTCACCCGGGTAAGGATTGACCGTTTCTATCCGGAACAACTTGCCTCCGGTCTCTTCCGCAATCATTTCGGCAATGATATGGGTATTCCCCTTTTCGATATCTCCCACAGCATAGTTCTCACCTGTCCGGGAGAAGAAAACCACAAGCACTTTCTTGCTATTTTTCATATTCGTTGTTTGAGGCGTATTACCCTGTGCATGGGCGGTAAATGCACACGCGTAAAGCATTATTAAAATTGATATTGTATTTTTCATAACTCCATTGATTGAATTGTTTCATTTTTCGGGTTTCAATGCTCCATAAAAGTAGGATGC
>URJC01000224.1 GCA_900548135.1 uncultured Odoribacter sp.
AGACGATTCTTATTGGTTTAATATTCTCCGCTCCAATGAATTTGATTTCAATTACATGTTATCAAAGGCTGGTAAACCCGTTGACAAAACGGAATGGCTGATGACTCCTCAAACAGTAAATGCCTATTATAATCCAACTACTAATGAAATCTGTTTTCCTGCCGGCATCCTGCAATATCCGTTTTTTGATATGAATGCAGATGATGCTTTCAACTATGGAGCGATTGGAGTTGTTATTGGGCATGAAATGACTCATGGATTTGACGATCAGGGACGTCAGTATGATAAAGATGGAAATTTGAAGGATTGGTGGACTGCTGAAGATGCTAAGAATTTCGAAGCAAGGGCACAGGTTTTAGTGAATTGGTTTGATAGTATTGAAGTATTGCCTGGTTTGCATGCTAACGGGCAGTTGACATTGGGTGAGAATATTGCTGACCATGGTGGGTTGCAGGTTGCTTTTCAAGCTTTTCATAATGCTACGAAAAATGCTCCTCTGGGAGAAGTAGATGGATTTACGCCAGAACAACGTTTTTATCTGGCTTATGCCAATGTTTGGGCTGCTAATATCCGGGAGGAACAGATTCGTTTCCTGACACAAATGGATGTTCATTCACTGGGACGCTGGCGGGTGAATGCTGCTTTACCCCATATTAACGGTTGGAATGAAGCTTTTAATATTAAAGAAGGTGATTTGATGTATTTGGCTCCGGATAATCGGGCTTCCATTTGGTAACTAAGAGATTATAAATGAGTGAAAGAGTTGTCCTTTACGTAGTTAAGGGACAACTCTTTTTATCATTGTTGGTTGTGATTGATTATTCATATCCGGAAAGCAGTAACTTAAAATGCTAGATCAAGTATCTGTTATCTGTTTTATTCGCTTGTAACGGGTAGATTAGTATGAAACTATTTTGCTGAAAATATTTATTCAGATATCCGGGGATACGATTCATATTCTGGTTGTAGGAAATTCCGTTCGAACGGCTGAGAACAACCCAAAGGTTATCATCTTTATGAACATCCCGGAAAACGATCAGAAAATCGTCCCAATCGGAAAATTCAGTGAATTCCATTTCCCCACTCTGTTTTCCTAATGTACTTTTCAGTTTTTCCAGAGTTTCCGAAGAACCATAATAGATGGTTTTAGCTCCCGTATTCTGAGTGACATGAACTATTCGGTTAACCCATTGGGTAAAGCCAGCTTCTTTTTCGGCCTGGTCAGGGATAATTACCAGGTGGCGTTTCATAGTGGAAAGGGGTTGTGTGGGTTTATAAATTAAAGTAGTTACATCGCTATGTTCCAGAATACCTTCCGTAATCCGGCCGAGGAAAGAAGTTGGTATTCCTTTTTCCTTGTGTAATCCCAGTATAAGGTCTGTGATCCCGTGTTCTAATATAACTCCAAGGATGGCATTGGTAATATTCAAATCATACCGGATTAATTCTTGCAGGTGAGTGTCTGTTGCTGCAGCAGTTAACGCTGCATTCTCGAGTAATCTGCGTGATTTTTTTAGTTGTTGTTCATCTCCGGCAGCTTTCGTATCAAGGATATTCAAAGCGTATAGATTGTGGGTATTCTTTTTTGATTTTGAAGCTAGGCTTAGATTGATTAATTCTTCGGCCGTATCTTCATTACTAACTGGGATCAGGATACGCTCTTGTGAAGTTTGCGGGGTTTCATCTTTTTCAGAACTTACTGCTGCCAGATTATGGGCTCCTTTCTGGGCAGAGAAAGAGGCAATGGTACAAGTTACAAGTATCATCAGGATTGTTCCGTTGAGGACACTTTCATTAAGCAGACGGATGGGTTGACCGTCAGGTGTCTGACCAAGAATAACGTTATATCCTACCATGACTGCTGCTAAAGTTGCTGCTGCCTGGGCATTGCTAAGTCCGAAGATGACCCGCCTTTGGTCTGCAGACAGGTGGAAAGTTTTCTGGGTGAGCCAGGCTGCCGCATATTTTGCCACTGTAGCTACTACAATCATGATAATACCTACTTTAATGGTGTCAAAACTGGTGAAAAATACCCGGTAATTAATCAGCATTCCAACTCCGATTAGGAAAAAGGGAATAAAGATCGAATTACCGATAAATTCGACCCGGTGCATTAAAGGAGAAGTGCGGGGAATCAAGCGGTTAAGGGAAATACCTGCCAAAAATGATCCGATGATGGATTCGATGCCAGCTAATTCAGCCAGGTATGCCCCCAAGAATACCATTACAAGAACAAAGATATATTGTGAGATACTATCCTGTACCCGTTTGAAAAACCAACGTCCGATAATAGGAAATACAATGATTACAAACAGGACAAATACCACAATGGAAACTGATAATTGTGCCCAGAAATGTTCTGTGATTTGTCCGGTTGCCATGCCTACTATTACTGTTAATACTAAAAGAGCCAACATATCTGTAATCATAGTCCCACCGACAGTGATTGACACTGATTTATCTTTACTGATTCCTAATTTGCTGATGATGGGATAAGCGATCAAAGTATGAGAAGCGAACATACTCGCCAATAAAATTGAGGTTTCCATTGAAAAATTCAATAGGTAAAGACCAGCTATAATCCCAAGTGCCATTGGAATTAGGAATGTATACATGCCGAATACAAAACTGCGCCCGCTGTTTTTCTTGAAATCACCCATATCTATTTCGAGGCCGGCCAGGAACATGATGTATAACAGTCCTGCCGTTCCTGAAAGAATAATACTACTGTCCCGCAGGACCAAATTGAGGCCATGGGGGCCTATTACGGCTCCGGCTATAATTAGCCCTAATAAATGAGGTATCTTTAATTTATTGAGTAGTAAGGGTGCTGACAGGATGATAACAAGGATTAACAGGAATTTCAAAACTGGATCAGTTAGCGGTAATTCATGTGAAACGACTAATGGTAGCAGCATAATGTAATAGATCTTTAATTTTTTAAGCCCTTCGTGTTTTCCGGTTTAAGTCCGGATAGAACAAAGGTATTAAAAAATTAATATGTAGAAAAGAGTTTTAAAAGTTCTAACCGGTATCTCATCAAAGATGTGTGCCGGCATTATCCGGGCCCTTTAACAGATTCAATAACGAATGGTTCATTGCCTGTAAAAATGAAGCGAATGGGTGGCTGTTCGGTAGAGGAATTGTTTGGGGATTTTGTTGTTTTTGGGTAATATTGTGATCTTTGTTGAAAATCGGATATCAGGATGAAAGTAAAAATAAAACAGAGTTTGAAGTGGAGTGTTCCTTTGCTCTTAATTGGGGGGATTGGAGTTTTACGTTGCTGTACGGATTGGGCTGAGTGGTATTCTTGTCATTGGTATCCGGTTATTTCTGCTGGTTTATCCCTTTTTTCTTCTTTATTTCCGGTGTCTGTCGGGGATTGTTTTATTGCCGGAGCTTGTCTTGGGGTGTTGTGTTATCCATTTTATGCTTGGTGGAAAAGGAAAAAGTGGTGGAAGGTGATAGAAAATATGGTGATTTTTTTTATGTGGATATACATTTGGTTTTATATGGCTTGGGGAATTAATTATTTTCGCCAGCCTTTTTATGAGCGGATAGGTAAAAAACGAGTTGATTATTCAGAGACTGAATTCCAGAGCTTTTTGGAAGATTATGTAAAAGGCCTGGTTGAAAATTATGATTCAGGAGGGAAAACCGGAGATTGGTATACAGAACCATTATTTAATAGAGGTAAGGAGATGAATAAAGTTATTAGTGAGGAAATAAATAATGGATATCGTCAAATTGCAGAACGGTTTGGGATGGTAAAATCTACCAGGAAATTATATCCTAAATATATGTTGTGGAGTGGAGGGATGTCGAAGGTAGGAGTTTCGGGGTATATGGGTCCCTTTTTCTCAGAATTTAACTTAAACCGGGAGATGTTGAATGTGGAATATCCGTTTACTTATGCTCATGAGTTAGCACATCGTTTAGGAATTGCTTCCGAAGCTGAGGCCAATTTATATGCAGCGATTGTTACTATGAATGCATCGGTTCCGGAAATTCGTTTCAGTGGTTTCTTTTCAATTTTAGGGTATGTCATGAATAATGCCCGGCGTTTGTTAACGGCTGAAGGATATAAAGCTCTTTTGAGTCAGATACCATCAGAGATAGTCGGGATGTATAATCAGCATTTGATGTACTGGAGGGAGAAATATGCTCCTGATGTGGGGAAAGTCCAGAATAAAGTATATAATGCTTACCTGAAAAGTAATAAGATTGAAACGGGCACAAAGAATTATTCAGAAGTGATAGGATTGTTGATGTCATTCAGAAGATATAATAACGGAAAATTTTGTGAAACGATAGAAAACTATCAATGCGATCAACAGAGGAATCCAGCAAACAAACTGCAATGCGTTGTAATACAACAAAATTGCGTTGGTCTCATATCATTCGATTGGCGAAGTATGAGTAAAATTGCAGTCAAAAAAGTAACACATGAAAACAGAAATATAGACAGGCTAAAAGCGCAGGTGTGAATTGTGTGGTGCTTCCGAAAATTTGGTTATGCACCATGTGCGTAAACTTGGTGAATTGAAAGGTAAGGAAAAATGGGATAAACATGTGATAGCCAGACGTCGAAAAACAATGGCTGTAGATGAAAAATGAGCTTTACAGCAAACTTCAGTACAAGATTAATCCCTATTTTTGTAAAAAATAGAAATTGAATATGGAACAACTGAATGTATTCGACTGCTCGAACGTCCTTATAGCGAGTTTTTTTACCGATGACCGGGGCTGTGCCCACGAAAATCGGGAACACACGCTTATCTATCTGTGTTCCGGTGAACTTGAAATCGAGGAACGCGGTAAAAAAACAGTGTTGCATCCGGGTGAGTGTGCTTTCATGCGGCGGGATAACCGGATGTGGTTACAGAAACATGCCGATG
>URJC01000225.1 GCA_900548135.1 uncultured Odoribacter sp.
CCGCAAGAGTTTTAATGAGAGTGAGCTTGGCAGGCTTCATTCGGTGTTCCCGTTTGAGCGTATGGCAAAAGCCATGGGTCTGTCGGAAAATTGTCTTGGACGCAGGAACATTTTCAGTCCTTCTGCAAAGATCGCCCTTATGATTCTGAAGTCCTACACCGGATTCTCCGATAGACGGCTGGTGGAACATCTCAACGGCAACATACATTACCAGATGTTCTGCGGAATCATGACAGATCCGTCCTTTCCCATAACCAACTACAAGATAGTCAGGGCCATCCGTAATGAGATGGCATCCCGATTACCTATTTGTATTTGTTTTGCATTGTCCTTTGCTTTCTGCTTCTGATTAATTCTGTTCCTTATGCCAATTTTATATCCAATAGAACCTCCTATAATCAGCCCTATTACAGAAGAAATAATTTCAGTTCCAATATCATCAAAAATCCAATCCATAGCCATCTTGTTTATACTAATTAAATAATTCTAGTTGAGTTGATTTTAAGTTTAATTTCACATAGGAAATAAAATTTTCCAAATCCGATTCGTTTATACCTATATCAGCTTTTATTGTATGGTTTACTATCTTTGATAAATCTATACGCATAAGCAAATCTTTGTTGATTACACGTTTGGCATCAACAAAAAGCAAAGAACGAATAAAAGATTGGACGGGATGGCTATTTAGTATTTTTTGCGTCATATACGCTTCCTCATAATTGTCGAATCCCAATAAATAACATGTATCATCTAACATAGCGGGTTTTCCTCCTATTTCTCCTACCAAAGAAAAACGAGGCTTCTTATAAAGACCTGAAACCACGACTTTATATCGTTTAAACGAGTAATCTCCTATTCCGAAAAGGCAAAACCGAGAGCGTTTTTTGTATATGCAGCTTTTCCTGTTATCTAAAAGTGAAGCATATTCATTCAGATACTTATATGTCAAAGGATAAGATTCCCTAATCCAACCTGTATCTTCTGACGTAGTTTTTTGCGTTACAATGACATATTTTTCCGTTGTTGTGATCTGGTCTTTTTTTATATCTGAACTCTTGACAAGCGGATAAATCAAATCGTTCTCAATGTTCACAGTCTGCCCGAATCCATTTATAAATTTCCCATCTTTAGAAGAAAGTTCCATCACTTTTGAACAGTCATGTTTTATACCCGACCACCATGTAAAGGAAGACTTCCCATCCATATAGCTGTATTGTTTGTAAGAAGCTATATCTGAGACAAAATTATTGTCTATCCATCCGTATTCTTTCAGTTCCTCTAAAGAATAAAAGTCTTGAACATGACACTGCAAGCTGTATTCATTTCCCATTTGCGCATACAAAAGGGCCGCTGAAACAGATGCTCCAAACTCTTCTTTTGCATCAATATTATATTGGGCAAAAAAAGTTATCAGACGGCGTTTCCTTTTTTGCTCATATATCAGATTTTTAATGACAGAGTTCTTTACTAAAAAAGCCAACGTCGCATGTTCTCCCCTTAGAAAATCAAACATTTGTTCACAAATATACTCAGCGATATCAAAATTACCTTTACCTGTAATGGCATCAATACCTTTTATTCTCTTGAAATTATTTTTTATGGGGAGGTTATTACTTTGCATCATCCCTAATTTACTGTTTGTGACCCAAGGTGGATTTCCAACGGCTAAGACTTCTCTTTTGCCGATATTTTTTTTGATGGAAGCGAAGTCAAAATCAAAAATATTCTGATGAAATAATTTGATTTTGACCTTTCTAGCGGTTGGATTGTCCAAGAAATATTGTAGGATACTGATTTTTAATTCATCCAAATACGGCTCATAGATTTCTATGCCATATATTTCTTCAATGTTTTCAAATGTCTGTAAAGCAGCCAATATGAAATGTCCTTTACCACAAGTAGGTTCAACGATTATTTTCGGATTCACTCCCTTTTCTTTTATCAGTTGGCAAACAGTTAATGCCAACTTCATACTGGTTTGCCAATCCCCATATTCATCCCTTTCGGCTTTCTTTAATCTTTCAGCATATTGACCAAAGCAAAATCCATCAGCATCTCTAAAAAAATTGGAGATGCCACAACAATCCTCCATTTTGGCATTTGCCAAATTCAGAGGAAGAAACTTGATTGTATCAATATAACTACTTGCCGTCATATTTTACAATACTGGTTATACCTGATACATTATCTTCAAGTGATACAATTCTGCTATATTGAAGCCGCCATTGCAATGCGTTTGAAATAGTCAAATATCCTATTGTTGGGGGATTCTTCAAAATATCTTGTGCCATTTGATATAAAGTTACTTCGTCTGCTGGTATATTGCGATCTGCAAGAAACGCGTATATATCATCCGCATTACCCTTATTGTTTATAATGTTATGCAAGCCAATTGTTGTTTGGTAATCCGCTGTGCGACTAGAATCAATGTATGTACAAGAAAGAAAGTTTAGCATTCCTTTCTTGTTAGTTTCATCATCTTCTTTTTGGTAGACAAATACAATAAGATTATATCCCAATCCATAAATTTTTTGCTTGCTATCCTTATACGGGCAACTCGATTGGGGTTGTTTTATTGATGTGACCTTTATATCTGTATTGACAGAGGGCAAATCCAAGCCATTAGCAGAGTTTCCCATTGTCAAGTCATATTGCTGCGCCAAAAAGTCTTTGAACAGGTGCTCAACAAATGTGCCAACAGCTTTTCCATCAGTAATGCCAAATAGTTCAGAACGGTATACTTTACTTTGGCAAGAACAAAACTTTCGCGCACAATTTATCAGTTTTTCAGTATCTAATGCTTCTTTCATTGAATCAGTTTTATCTTCTTAATTTGCAAAGTTAATGAATGTCATCGTAAAGAGAGAAAAATCACCAATGATTTTAACGTAGGTTGTATTTGTTGGAAAATGTAAATTAGCAAGTTTTGTAGAAAGCATCTCATTAATTCGTTTTTTATGCTTACATTTGCACAATAAAGAGTTATTTGATAGAAATACACCTCATATCACAGAATTTGCGACCGTTGCCAAGTCATTACCTCGCTCTTTGAGGAAAGTTTATTAAGTAGCTTATTTCTAATTTATTCCTCTTTTTATATCGGATTTTCGACAAAAACAAATGCTAAAATTTGTTTTTATTAACTTAAATTATTAACTTCACTGCATGCAAAATAAATAAAATTTAAGAATACATCTCTTTTGAAAATTATTTCATAAGAGATTCGGAGGGCTGAGGAATTTCAAGTAAATAACCCATAAATATTTACACCGTGAAGCCAAAAATCCGATTGAAAAGTCTGTCGGGAAGTTTCTTGTTTATCGTTCTGTTCTGGGGATGTGAACAGGATTATTTCATAGAACCTCACGGCTTATCACCTGCAAATTCCGGAACCGCCCTGGAACAAGCCAGGGCCTGGTACACATCCCGGGGATATAACCGTACTGTGTGGCTGCATCCTGAAACAAAAGCTCAAAACGGTATCCCTTTTTATTCTGAACCGAGCTGGGAGTATTATTCGGAGACCGAAAATCAGCGTTATGCTGCGATCGATGTTGTACTGACCGACCGGATCCGTCTGGATTTTGTACCCCACGAAAACCTGGATTGTTACCGTCAAACGGGTAACTACCATTACAGGCGTTCGTACACCCGTCTGGTTATATTAACCGACAAAATGAATGGCAGGAAAACTGGATTTCTGATGACTTTTATCCCTTCAGGGAAATATACCGAAAAGTATCTGAACCGTCTGGGCAGGACAACCTATTTGCAACGGGATGAACGGCTGGACGGACTGGTGTTGTTCCATAACCTGGACGGCAGTTTTTCCAACGGCTGGCGTTATACGGACGGAAAGGTTAGCGGATCTGTACCGGAATTGTTGTCTGCCCCGCCTGCGAATGCTCCCGATACGGGAGTAGCGGAGTATGTTGCATATAAAGTGATGCCGTGCTCCTACACACTCACTCCTATTCCTACTGACGTCCCCGACTCGACCGTTTCTGCCGTTCCGGCCGATACGACCGGTCATTCAGAGGGTCCCAGTACTACTCTCCCGCCAACCACAGGTAATGACACCACCTCTGCTCCCGTCATTGACGGAGGTGAATTGCCCGAAGTTTCCGTGACTCCCCAAACTGACTCTTCTGATTATTCCGGGGAAGAAATTACCATTCCCATCATACCCGGAGGAGGGGGTGGCGGTGGCTATTATCAGGGCGGAGGCAGTCAGGAGGGAGATTCGGGAAGTGGTGGCAATGGCGGTGGCAGTAATCCTGATAACCCTGGCAATGAGCCGGAAGTTCCCTTAGTAAATGCAATTTACCATACCAGGTCAACATTAACTGAAAGCCAGAAAAAACTTCTGGAAACGGCATTGAAGGACTTCACAAACTCCGGCAGCCAATACAGGGCCATATACGACAAACTGGCCGATCCCGTTTTTCCCGTCAAGCTGATATTCCGTGTAGACCCCCAGGCACTGCAATCAACCGAAGCATTGGCAGGCTATATCAATGGACAAATTCTTTTCCGGAGTAACTATTACATCCGGGCACACTATATACAGGAAGAAATGATTCATGCTACACAGGAACTCATATTTTACGGCCGGAATCACATGGAAGCCTGCCGGAAAAATGTGGAGTTTGAAGCAAAGGTTTTCCAGGACCTTGTCACCGAATTGAAAGGAGAAGGAGGCGGGATAATTGGTTCTGCAAACCATTCGAATGAATTTATGGAAGAATATAGCAAATGGATAAAGGACTTTACCGACAATCATAATATAAACCTATTTATCAGACGCTTTAATGAATTTTGTAGCTCCTGGACAGGTTATTCCGGAAACTACCAGGCAAGTTTTGTACCGGAAGTTTTAAT
>URJC01000226.1 GCA_900548135.1 uncultured Odoribacter sp.
TCCACTTTACGGTTTCTGCTGGCTTCCACCAGTTCGGTAAATTCATCGTAAAATCTGAAAACACTGTCATTTACCGCCAAAATCCGATCTCCTTTCCGTATTCCGGCATCGTAAGCGGCCGAATAATCCGCAAAATCCCCAATCACCACCCCCTCTACAGGACGACGCGGCATCAGCAAAGGATTCAAGCTATAACTTTTCGAAGACATTTCCAGTAGCTCCGGTACAAAAGTTTCAGGAATCTCCAGGGAAACTTCCTGTCCGTCACGGATGACTTGCATAGTCTTCGGATGATTCAATATCATTTCCTGGATAATATCACTAAAACGTTCTACTTCAATATGATCCAAAGCTACGATTTTATCTCCCTTTTGCACTCCCATATCTGAAAATATCGGATCACACACCACTCCGTAAGTCACATTCTTAGCAGGCAGGTAGGTCTCTCCCCAGGTATATAAAATTCCGACGTAAATGGCAAAAGCCAGCAATACATTCACCGTCACTCCTCCCAACATAATCAACAACCGTTGCCACGCTGGTTTTGCCCGGAACTCCCAAGGCTGCGCAGGCTGTTTCATCTGTTCGGTATCCATCGACTCGTCGATCATACCGGCAATCTTCACATATCCTCCCAACGGTAACCATCCCATCCCATATTCAGTTTCTCCCTTTTTAAATTTAAAGACCGAAAACCAAGGATTAAAAAACATATAAAATTTCTCTACCCGTGTTTTAAACAACTTAGCAAATACGAAATGCCCGAATTCATGGAAAAGGACCAGAATCGAGAGACTCATTAAAAACTGTACTACTTTTATAAATATATCCATAAATGATAAAAAATTAACAATGAAAGACGGATGATTTCAGGTATTCCTGTGCCAATTGGCGACTGCTGCGGTCAGTTTCCACATAATCTTCCAAAGACGGCTGAGGGATAAATACCGATTTAGCCATCGTTGTCCCGATCAGGTCTGACATCGCTGTAAATGAACATTGTTCACGCAGGAATGCATCCACGGCAACCTCATTTGCAGCATTCAGGATACAAGGCATATTCCCCCCTTTATGCATAGCTTCATAAGCCAACCCCAGATTCCGGAAGGTATCCAGATCCGGTTTTTCAAAAGTCAAGGTCTGGCATGATGTGAAATCCACCCTTCCGAAATCAGCAGCTATCCGTTCCGGAAAAGTCAGCGCATATTGAATCGGCAAACGCATATCCCAGCTGCGCTTTTATACTTCCATCCGTATACTGTACCATAGAATGGACAATGGACTGTGGATGCACCACGACTTCCATTTGCTCAGGGTTCATTCCGAACAGCCATTTTGCTTCGATCACTTCAAATCCTTTGTTCATCATCGAAGCCGAATCAATGGTCACCTTAGCCCCCATATGCCAGTTGGGGTGTTTCAAGGCAGCTGCAGGAGTCACAGTTTCCAGGAATGCCCGGTTCCTTCCCCGGAAAGGCCCGCCCGAAGCAGTTAGGATCAGTTTCTCTACCCGGCTCTGATTTTCCCCCATCAAACACTGAAAAATGGCAGAATGTTCTGAATCAACAGGCAGGATAGCCACCTTGTACTGTTCCACCAAACGATTGACCAATTCTCCGGCAACAACCAACGTTTCCTTATTCGCCAAAGCAATATTCCGACCGGCTTTGATTGCCTCTATTGTCGGAATTAACCCGCTATACCCCACCATAGCTGTCACAACCAGATCAATCTGCGGAGAAGTCACCACCTGGGCTATTGCATCTGCCCCGGCATACACCTTCACCTCCTCGTGCTGCAAGGCATCCCGCAACAAGGAGTATTTTTCTTCATTGGCAATAACCACACTATTGGGTTTAAACTTCAAGGCCTGTTCAACAAGCAGCTCCACATTATTGTTCGCGGTAAGCACTTCTACACAAAAACGGTCCGGATTAGCTGCAATGTCTGCGTCCCAATCGAACCGGTAGAGCCTAGTATTGCGATATGTCTCATGATTTCAAATTTACTGTATTTTCAGGTTTACACCTTCTCCCTTCATCGTTCATCCTTTTTCCGTTTCCCTCTCATCACTAGCCGCCAATCGTTTATCACCACTTTCATCCGCTACTTAAACTTAATAAAATCTTCCGGATTCAAGGGATTACCTGCCCGCCACAATTCGAAATGCAAATGTGGTCCGCTGGATTCTTCTCCCGTATTTCCGACCACCCCAAGTACCTCTCCGGCACGTACATAATCCCCTTGCTTTTTCAATAAAACAGAATTGTGCTTATATACTGAAAGCAAGTCATTGGCATGTTGTACCTGAATCACATATCCTGTTTTGATCGTCCAATCGGTAAACACCACCACCCCATCCAGCACAGCAGCCACCTTAGCATTCGCCTTAGCCACTATGTCCGTTCCGTAATGCCGTTTTTTCTCGTCAAAACTTTGGGTGACCATACCCTCTACCGGTGGAAAGAAATGGTAGTAATCCTTATTTTGTTCTTTTATCCCAAACCCCAGGTTAAATCGTTCCTTCTCCTCTATCTCTGCCCGGAAATCACTTTCCTGCTCACTCAGCTTAAATTGTACGGTATCATACCCGGCTTTCAGGCTATCATTCCGTATTTGCTGCATCTGTGTCGTATCTCCCCCACTCAATACCAATTGCAGCGAAGTCAGGAAACGGTCTCTTTTCATCAACTCATGTTCCAGGGAATCCACCCGTATTGCATTCCCCGCAATCATCTGCCGCATATTCCCATCGGGATAGCCCGGAATAAACTCCCGCAAATCCGTAAATGCGATCAGTAAGATGGTAAGCGTCACCAGAATAACCGCCAACACACTCAAAGCCATCAATACATGCAATTGAGACAATCTGAAATTAAGCACTTCCTCATAGGAAGTTTCATTAATCACCGATAATTTGTATTTATATTTCAGTTTATCCCAGAGTTTTACCTTCTCTTTTGCCATTCTTTTCCAATTTTAGCCCTCAAAATTACAACAAATAAATCAGAAAATAAACGACTTAACGGAATTTACAAGATAAATATTCCGGTTACCATTCATCATTTCCCATTCCGGATATGTTTGTAACACGATATTATTTAGTCATAATTATTTTATACATTTCTTCTCTTGTTAAAGAATCAGTATACTGAAAAGTAAAAGGAATATCCGGCATTAAAAAACCATTTTCCTCTGGTAATCCATATTTAAGGTAATGTTTGTTTGTCGCCACCCGAAAAGGGATTTTACTATTGGGTAAATGAAATTGTAAAATATTACCACATATTGGATTAAATTGCCCGACTCTTTCTCCGACGAGCCTTACATTTTTGGCTGCTAAACGAATTGCCCAACAAAAATCATACGAAGCGGAAAATGTTCCAGACCCTTGCAAAACATAAATATTTTTATCAAATCCGACGGATGTAGAATCCCCGAATACATCATATTCCTGTTCGGTATCCTCAAAATAAGTTTTCAGGAAGGCCCATAATATATCTGTTTTTTTAGCTGGAATTTGTTTCCAATACTCCTTTAATACTTTCCTGCGTCCTTTGGGATTAAATTTATATTCTGTTTTGAATGAGAAGCTTTTACAACATAAATGAGCTAGTATCATATCATTCAACAAATCGCTCCCTCCCCGGCCATTTCTGACATCAATAAACAAATGTTGGATATCCATACTTTTTATCGAATCAAAAAAAGCAGGCAAAGTATCAGCTAATTGCTGCCTGTATTTTAAGAACGCGCTATTATATGCAAAATACGCCATCGAATCTTCCGGAAAATACCTGAATATAAAAGGAAGAAAACTCTGTCTGGGTTCCCTTTTAAACAAAACCGGATTAAAATCTTCCCTGTATACTTTCCCTTCCCGATATAAATCAAATTTCAGTAATAAATCTTTTTACCGGAAAAGTATCAACAGCCAAGACAACCTCTCCGGTAGGCAACCAGAAAACACTATCATTTTTTACTTCAATAGGTAAATAATGCTTACCGGCTAAAGCCAGTAAATCAGGATAAATACCACAATTTGTATGCCCGTCAAAATATTGATTACACTGCAATAAAGCTACATTCAAATCTCTTACAGTCTTAAATTGATCAGCCTGATCTAATATGCGCTTTTTTACAGCATCCAGGGAGTCTTTAACAATATACTGGTAAGGATCAGGATGTAAAGTTTCTATAATCTTAAAAAAATAATCTATATCTTCCTGACATTTTTTTACACCATCCAAATTTTGAGTACATCCCCAAAAGAAACTTATACTCAAAATAAATAAATAAAACCACTTCATTTTGTTGATTCGATAGGTGGTTCTTGCCAACAAATAGCATCCTGTTGTACTGTTGGTGGAGTTGGAGGTTCAATAGTAGGACATCCTTCCCATTTTAATTCGATAGGAGTTTGCGTTGGTTCCTCTCCTCCAAAAGGACAATAAATATCTATACAAACATTCAGAGATGGACAGTTATTAGTACATGCTCCTTTGGGTTCGCAACCAACTTTAACGTCAATCCCCCATTTTCCACTCACTTTACCCATTTGCATAGTACATAAAGTTTCTTCACTAAATAGCTCAGCAGCCTCATCGAACTTCATGCCAAGCTCCTCGGCCAGTTCTTGCTTTTTTAATAAATCTTTCTTTTCCATCATTGAAAAAATTTGAAATTGAACATATCAGATAAAACCGCGCATTTTTATCTGTTGGTATTTAATCGTACAATGAAATCAAAACTACGGGTAAAAATCTGCCGATACCATGCTTTCAGTTCTTTCAACAATTGCCGGTTTTCAATTAATTGTTGAAATGAATCCGAATAGACATCTGCATACTGTTT
>URJC01000227.1 GCA_900548135.1 uncultured Odoribacter sp.
CCCATCCGGACATTTTAAATCAACTGTAGAAGTCGGTCCAAGTACGTAAAAAGGAATTCCATAATATTTAGCTAAAACAGCAACTCCGGAAGTACCTATTTTATTAGCAACATCTCCATTAGCCGCTATCCGGTCGCATCCCACCAAAACAGCCTGCACCTTTCCCTGCCCCATCACACAGGAAGCCATATTATCACAGATCAAAGTGACATCGACTCCTGCTTTCTGAAGTTCAAAGGCAGTCAAACGTGCCCCCTGTAACAATGGACGGGTTTCATCTGCATACACTTTAAAATGATAACCACGCTCCTGCCCCAAATAAACAGGGGCCAAAGCCGTGCCATATGCTGAAACTGCGAGATGTCCGGCATTACAATGAGTCAGCAGTCCCATGCCCGGTTGTAAAACACTTAATCCCCATTCCCCGATACTCCGGCAAGCAGCCGCATCCTCTGCCCGGATAGCTTCCGCCTCCTGCTGCAATTTTATTTTTATTGTATCAACCTGCTGATCCTGCAACGACAAAACACATTTTTCCATCCGGTCCAAAGCCATAAATAAATTTACAGCAGTAGGACGTGAAGAAGCCAGGTATTTTTTTACCTCCGTAAATTTTTGAAAAAAACCGGAAAAAGACTGTTCCCCGAATTGTTGTGCACAAACCGCCATGCCATAGGCAGCAGCAACTCCGATCGCCGGGGCACCCCTCACCTTCAGGTGATAAATGGCTTCCCAAATCTCCTCCGGAGTATATAAGCGGAGATATACTTCCTTCTCCGGCAATTGAGTCTGATCCAGAATAACCAAAGCACGATCTTCAAAATCAGCACATACGGTAATTAAATCCTTCAAATCCCCCATATACCTGTTCAAGCATTCATCTGTCTATATTTGCAACAATTATACGCCTCTTGCCCCTTTATTGTCAGTATTTCTTAGTCTCTTTCAACCACCCTTTTAAGGTATCAATCAGATCTTCCCGGGATACCGGATCAAAATCTTTAATCCGGCAAGCATGACTCATATCTCCTCTCAGATACTTCCGACACTTCCAATTCTTTTTCAAATCAACACCAGTAGCATACCAGGGGTCATTTCCCCCATAAATAAACAAAATCCGTTCAGCATCCGTCTGCAACCATTTACTAATTGCCTTCATCTGGGCCGTATTAAAAGGTTTTTGTTCTACCCCCTGAGGCATGGTAAAAGAAAAATCGATATTTTTCTTTTCGTTTTCCAGGTATTTCTTAAAAGGCTTGATATTATAGTCATACATTCCTATTTCAGTCAATGCTGCATAAAAGAAAGGACGCATTCTATCAATGTAATGATCATCAAAAAAATCGGGTGTAGAAATCTTCACCAGGTAATTAAAAATTTCCTCTAAATCAGAACTTTCCTCATCCGGAATATCTGCCGGATTAGCTCCCCATTGCCAAAAAGAAAATGGGAATTCGAGAATGATCAATTGTAAAGCTCTGTTTATCCCTCCCACTGTTTCATAAGAATATCCTTTTTCTGTCGCAAAGTCGCTCAACATTTGAGCCAAAGTATCCTGCATCCGAAAACATAACAACTGAAAATCCCGTACCATCCAATGAGGGGAGTTCAAATCATCCCAGGCAAACAATTCTCCCATACCCTTGGCCTTAGCCACACCTAACTTATCCAGAAATTTTTCCAGCCTGGGATCAACATATTCCAAATTTAAAGGAGCAACATAGGGCACACTGATATCTACATCCTCAGGATAAAAATAACGATGGAAAATAGTAGCCTGCCCTCCTTTGCTGATTCCGGTCGAAATCCATTGTACCGAAGGATAAACTTGTTCCTTAAAAACCTGAATAATACCATGGTGATCAGCCGCAGCCTGCTTAATAGTCAGGAACTCCCAGGGAATCCCTCCTTCCGGTACGCTTTGATCGAAAAAACGGTGCTCTATTGTCAGCTGATTCCCTTTCAGGATATTAGCCAATTCACCTTCCTCCGACGACCAAATATTATAGCCTTCCAACTCGACGATCACCGGTGCATCCTGTTTTTTATGTCCTAAAAGAACTTTCTGCTTGAAAGTCCCCCTGGAAGGATCATTGTGATCGATAGGCTGCTCAAACCAGAACTGATAATACTCCTCAAAAGGCTCAACATTCATTTTCTGAATACCGCTAATCTGCGGAATCTGCTGCAATTTTTCCAGGATACCACTTCCGGCAAATACAACAACAGAACAAAATAAGACCAATATCGATGTAATAAAGAACCTTTTCATTATGTTATGATTTAATACGTTTTAATCTAATTGTTATTTCTTTTTACGCCTGCAAGGTAGAAAAAAAAGACGAGAGATTAAAAATGAAATATACGAAAAGGGAATGGAAAAGCAAGTGATTTGGAAAAGAGGGATAAGTCTGTAACTTTGTATCTCCGAAGCGGGGGAAGGCCAGATAAGGAAAAATAAGGATAAGATCCTCCTTCCGGATAAGCGTAAATTCAAAATCGCAAACCTAAAATGAATTGTTTCGCACATTACAAAGAACATTATAAAGCCCTGATTCATCTGGGAGTACCTATTGTTATCGGACAAATCGGCATTGTCGTTGTCGGATTAGCCGACAATATGATGGTTGGACAGTTTGATACCTTACATTTGGCAGCGGCTTCATTTGTTAACAGTGCCTTCAATATTCCGATTCTTTTTGGTTTGGGATTTTCTTACGGCTTGACTCCCCTTGTCGGACAATTTTTCGGCCGGCGTGATAAATTTCACATTGGCCAACTGTTGAAAAACAGTCTGGCAGTAAACCTATGTATGGGCATTCTTTTAACCCTGATTATGGGTATCGTATGGTTTAACATAGACAAAATGGGGCAACCGGAAGAATTACTCCCCCTCATTCGCCCTTATTTCCTGCTCCAACTGGCTTCACTGGTTTTTGTGATGCTTTTCAATTCGTTCAAACAATTTGCAGATGGTATTACAGATACCAAAACTCCAATGTATATTATGATATCTGCAAACTTATTGAATATTGCAGGGAATTACATACTAATTTATGGCAAATTCGGACTTCCAGCTTTAGGAGTTGTCGGGGCAGGCATTTCCACATTGACTGCACGAATCGTGATGTTTGTAGCTTTTACAGTCCTATTTTACAGGAGTTTGCACTATCGTCGCTACCTGGTTGGTTACAAACGCAGTAATTACAATTTCTCAGATATTCTATCACTCAATAAAATGGGCTGGATGATCGGTTTGCAAATGGGACTTGAAACAGCTCTTTTCAGTGTCACAGGAATTATGATTGGCTGGTTAGGCAGCATAGCATTGGCAGCCCATCAGGTCATGGTAGCCATTTCTACCCTGGGATTCATGATCTACTACGGTGTCGGAGCAGCAGTATCCGTACGCGTAAGCAATTATTTCGGACGTGGCGACTTAGTCCATGTCCGCCACACAACCATGGCGGGTTTTCATCTGATCATCTGCCTGGCTTTAATGGCCTCTACCGTATTTCTATTCTCTAAAGACATTATCGGTTACCTGTTCACTAATTCGCCAGAAGTCATCCATACGGTTTCCACTTTAGTTGTCATCCTGGTAGCCTATCAGTTCGGAGATGCCCTGCAAATTACCTATGCCAATTCCTTAAGAGGCATTGGAGATGTTGTTTCTATGGCTGTCATTTCTTTTATCGGCTATTTCCTGATTGCCATGCCGGTCTGTTATATCTGTGGTTTTGTATTCCATTTAGGTATTCAGGGAATCTGGCTAGGGTATCCTGTCGGATTGACCTTAACAGGGATTATGATGTGTATCCGTTATTATCGTAAATTGAAAAGGAAATATATCTGATTTTCAGGAGACAAATTCTTAAAAATCAATCTCAAATTTTTGAAACAACTTCTCCCAGACAGGATTGGATTTCTCTGATTCCTTTCTCTTTATCCCTGAAATGCACTGTATGGAATCCCAGTTCACGGGCAGTATCTATATTCTTCTCCAGGTCATCAATAAAAAGAGATTCCCGGGGAAGCAAATCATAACGTTTAAGCAAGATTTCATAAATTTCTTTATCCGGCTTAATAGCATGTTCCAAAGCAGAAATTATCCTTCCTTCGAAATATTGAAAGATCTCCCGGTCCTTCAGATAATCATAATATTCCACGGACATATTAGACAAACAAAACAAACGATACCCTTTCCCCGCCAATTCTTTAATCAGTCGTTGGGTTTCCGGTACATCACGCAAAGAATGCTTGATAAACTCAACAAAATCCCAGCATTCAGCATAACACCGTCCGGCAAAACGGCTCATTTCTTTTACAATCTCCACCTGTGTCACCACACCCCGGTCATATTCCTGCCAATATTCCTGAAAAAAGCCTTTCTTAAAAAGAACAAGGGGCATTTCCGGATCACCGGCATACTCCTGCATCAAACGTTCCGGACTCCAATCAACAACCACTCCTCCCAAATCAAATACAATATTTTTCATACTATCATTTTTCAAGATTACACAAAATAACGTAAATTCATCAATATATTACAATTTCATCTGCAAATTGAAAACCCTTTTGCCGTTGGGCATAAAACCTGACATAACGCCCACGGGCAGCAAAACGGGCTGTAAAATCTTTAATAACCAGCTCTTTCCTGTCTGCAGGGACATCATTCTCTATACGTGCCACCTCAACAAAAGTATTGCCATCCTCCGATACACTGACAGTCACATACCGGGGCATATAGACCCCCGGTCCGGTCAACTGCATAAAACGGGCAGAAACATAACTCAAATTACAAACAGAATCCATATCTACCACCACATCTACAGAACTTAGA
>URJC01000228.1 GCA_900548135.1 uncultured Odoribacter sp.
TGCCGATGAGGCAGGCCGTTTGAATACGAGCAGTCCCTACGGAGTAGACTGGATTGTGACACAAGTAGGCAACTACACCATTCCTAACCTCCTGTCTTATAATATGCACGATGATATTAAAGATGAATTGATGGCCATATGGAATGATGCTGTAAATTATTATTTTAAGGTCGACCAGGATTACCTGACACGTTTCGGTTACCTGTATTCGTATGAAGGAGCTTTAAAAGCCGTAAAAGAAGGAGCTCCGGAAGGATTTCATTTGCCCACTGACGCGGAATGGATGATGCTGGAACGTCATTTGGGAATGGATGCCGGAGAATTGGAGGGCCTGGAAAATTGGAGAGGCCACGCAGGTGAGCTATTGAAAACAGGAGAACAAGGAATCGGATTTGATGCCTTGTATGGCGGAGCTGCCGTATATGCCTTGTCAACAGCCTACAATTCCCGTTATGTGTATAAAAATGAAGGTGCTTACTTCTGGAGCAGTGATCAGATTGTAATATCGGACAGTTTATCTAACGGAATCGTCCGTAACATATCCCTGTATCATTCCGGAATCCGGCGCATGACAAGCCGTTTAATCAGTACAACTGAAAATGTACGCCCCTCTTATAGTGTTCGATTAGTAAAATAGAAAAAACCAAACTCATATGAAAAATATATTCCTGATTGTTTTTTGTCTGCTTGTTTCGACAGTGTGGGCTAAAGAAGAAAAGAACAAACGTATCCAGTATTGTACTACTTTGGAAGAGGCCATGCAACAGGCCGCCCGGAAACATAAACCGATTTTTTTCAATTGTTATGCCGGATGGGCCGGTCCTTCGGTACTGATGGACTCTGTCGTACTGACAGATCCCGATTTGGTTTCGTTTATTCAGAAACATTTCGTCAGTTTACGTGTGGATATGCCCAAAACCCAAGAGGGACGCAAACTGGCAGAACGTTACAGGGTAAAGTTTTATGCCCATTATCTGATTTTGGATGAAAAAGGAGAAATCATACACCGGATTTCCGGAGGAGCCAAAGCTCCTGAATTTAAAGAAAAATTGAAAGCAGGCCTGAATCCAAAAACCTCATTGGCGGGAATGGCATTATGAAAAAGGTGACCGGTCATTTAAATTTTTAGCAGCCTATGCCGGCACATTGAAAACGGCAGACGAAAATGAGAAATTTCAGGAAGTAGCTGACTATTATTTGGAGCATATCGATTCTGCCGGTCTCTATTTGCCACAGTCGTGGGAAATCCTTTGGAATAAGGGGAAAAGATATGACAGCGAATGGTTCCGTTTTATCTATGACCACAGAAATGAGTTGGTGGAGAAAAACGGAGAGAAAGTACTGAATTTTATAGTACAGGTACTTTTTCATCAAGTTTATCCTTACATGATGTTTGAAAAAGTATATGATATGGATTTCATTTCAGAAATAGAACAAAAAGCCGGTCACCTGGAATTTACTTCACTTAACCGGGACCAATTGTTGGATATGTGTAAGATTCTGCATTTCAGACAACAGAAAAAGTATTCGGAAATGCTGGACCTCTGGGGAAAAATGGTCCCGAACCTGCCGAATGAAGCCTTGAAAGTCAGATATGACGCTACATTGGGACGTTTGCAAGATATGAACGAGACTGAAAAAAAACAGGCAATCGCTTATCTGAAAGAAAGAATGGCAGGAATGACAGGTTCAACCCTGGAACGCTACCGTCAAATTGTAACTGAATTGTCAGACTATCAAGGAATACGGTTTGAAACAGGTGGTCTGCAGGAAGCCCTGGCAAAAGCCCGGAAAGAAAACAAAGCGGTTTTTGTCGATTGTTACACCAGTTGGTGTGGTCCCTGCAAAATGATGAGCTCTAAAGTCTTTCCGGATAAGCAAGCCGGAGACTTTTTCAATCCCCGTTTTATCAGCCTTAAAATCGATATGGAAAAAGATGAAGGCAAAGAACTGGCTCAAAAATGGAACATTCGTGTATTCCCGACTTATCTGATTCTGGATCCTCAGGGAGAAATCGTGTATACTTCACAGGGATACATACCCGCCGAAGAACTGATCAGGCGGATGAATGAAGGACTGGAACAATGGAAAAATAATATAAAAACCGGAAAATAACGAGCATATGATACACAAAATCTTACATCGATTATATATGGGAATTGTTACAATCGGCTGTACAATGCTATGGACTTTGTCCGGATGCGATAACGATACGTTAGATAGCTTTTTACAATTCTCTGATGATAATCTTTTACTAAGAGCGGCCGGTGATACTGTTGTCATTGACGTGACTGCCGGGTCCGGATGGGAAGCCGAAAGTATGGCCGATTGGTGTACTGTGGAAAAAAACAGGGAGAACCCTGAAGGAAAGTTGGTCATCCGGGTTAGTCCGTCGGATGACATATACGAAAGAGGAACGGCTGTAAAAGTAACTTGCGGAGACAATGTAATGCGTTTGGCTGTGCGTCAGGAACCGATGGTATTTGAAGTGAAGGACGGCAAGAAATCGTTGGCTTTCAATAAAAGAGTTAGCTACGATACCCTGAAAATTCATACCAATATGGATTGGAAAGTAGAAATTGCCGATACGACAGGTTGGTTACAAGCTGCAGATACCGTGGGTTCGGGAGATTCCGAACTGGTTTTTATAACTACGGATAATAGCCAGAAAAAAGAAAGATCGACAACCGTTCGTTTGAAATACGGCGTACGTACAATGAAATTAACCGCTTCCCAGAATGGAGGGATCCGGGCAGACGGAAATGTCCAAAAACACCAGGGAGAACGTGAACTCACAAACGGCTTTAACCTGATTTTTCTGGGAGATGGCTTTACGTCCGATGATCTGATTGCAGAAACGGGAGTATTCGACCTGGCGGTAGAAGAAGCTTGTGAGGCCTTATTTACTGTCGAACCCTATAAAACTTACAAGGAATATTTCAATGTTTGGTCAGTGGCTTGCGAATCACAAGAGCGCGGGGCCGGAACTTCCGAGTCAGGAAATACAGCATTATTCAGTTACTTTAACGAAGATAACCGCATCATCGGAAATAATACAACGGCTTTCAGTTATGCAAGCAAAATATTGGGAATGAATGACGCCATACTGCAAACGAATTCCGTCGTCATTGTATTGGTCAATGACGAACGTTATGGAGGCTCGACTTATTGGTTCGGCGACCCGACTGATAGAAATGATACTGATTACAGGACAATCAGTTATGTCCCTTTGAACAGAGATATTCAATTACCGGGAGGATTCACCAACATTTTTCTGCATGAAGTCGGTGGACACGCTATCGGAAAACTGGGAGACGAATGGTCTACCGAACAGTTGTTTACTACTGAAGATAAAACTTTAATAACTTATTATAAAAATTACAGGTTATATTGTTATAATGTAGGACTACCAACAAGTGAAAGGCTGATAACTTCTTATCCGGAGATGAGTTGGCAGTTTTTCCGATATGTCAGTGGAAGCACAGCTCGTTACAGCGAAGTGTTGAAGCCTGCTGACGGAGGCTATGGATGTGTCAGTGATATTGCTAACAAGGCATTTGTTTCTCATTGTGAAGAAGAGAGTTGTATGATAAACAACGTACCTTATTTCAATGTTGCTTCGCGATATGCTATCGTACAATGGCTTTTGTTCCGTCTCAACGTATATGAATACTCCCCTCAAGGCATGACCGGATTGGTTAATTACTTTTTCGAACATGACCAATATGAACTACCGGCCGACTATACCGTATCGGACAGACCACCCCTTCCGATGCCGGCTCAGGTAAAATAATAGAGCTTTAAGCCGAATAAAACATCAGATCCTGTCATAACTTACCGTTTAGCCGGAACATTATGGCAGGATATCTTTTTTAGAAATCTGCATAATCATAACTAACAGTACCAGATTTCGCAGTCGATTTTTTAAATAACGGAAAGCATTTTTCTTATGGGTTTTGACAGTAAGCACAGACAGATTCAGCAGTTGGGCTATTTCCTGATTTTTCTTACCCTCTAAAGATAAAAGAATGACCTCCTGGCTACGTTGCGGCAATTCACCGATGGCTGCGTACAACTCCCGCAATATTTCTTCCTCTTGCACTGAAAAATCGGGTAGTTTTTGTTCATAAAGCACATGTGCCGTGTATTTTTCTTCGACTGCCCGGTGTTTCCAGTAATCTGCACAACGGTTCGAGACGGCTTCGTACAAATAAGCTTTAAATCCGTTGATAGAATTGTATTGTTTGTTACTTTCCCAGATATTGATAAAGATTTCCTGCACGATATCTTCAGCCACCTTGTGGTTTTCCACTCTGCGTTCCGCAAAAAGGACAAGGTAACTATAAAATTGCTGAAAGAGTTTATGATAAGCTTGTTCGTCTTTCAAGTTAAAGCGCTGCAAAAAATCTTTCTGTTCGCTCACAGTGTCTTCCGTCGTTTTACCGAACAAAATAAAGGATTAATAATAGATTTTCCAATTTATATTCCAAATTCTTTTGAAAAACTGTGTCAGCAAAGTCCATACTTTATTCTTTTTCTTCGCTGACACAGTTCAAATTACAACTTCAATGTCCAGGGACACCTTCTCTTATGGCTGTGGTTTCTTAAATTCCTTGAATACCCGCTTTATCTCATCGACATAGTCCAGTTTTTCCCAGGTAAAAAGTTCCACTTCTTTCTCAACCGTAGGCCAATAATTCGAAGTGAACACTTTTTTCACTATTTCGGGTTTGCGTCCCATGTGCCCATAACTGGCAGTCTCCTGATAAATCGGATTACATAATTTCAAGCGTTCTTCGATAGCCCTCGGACGAAGGTCGAAAATCTCGCTGACTTTCCC